>NZ_JBPTTK010000022.1:0-74162 GCF_053290175.1 Enterobacter sp. 186315
GCTACTGCGCTGTCGCCCTTCGACGTTTTTTCAGAAAACGGTTTCTAAATTCAAAACATCGGTTTATTTTAGTGAGATTCACCCTGCGGCGTAAATCTCAGCTCAATCAGCGCGATCGCCTTCTGGATCGCACGGAGCGTAACCGGGTCAGCCGCAGCAGGATGGCTGGTGAAATCGATGTTTTTCAGCTGGCTGGACATCTTCTCGCGCACTTCAACGGGCGCGATAACGTCAAGCACATCAAGGATTTGTTTAATGACCAGCTGGCAGGCCACGACGTCAGATACCAGTTCCTGATCGGCGCTCAGGTTTTGAGACATAGGTTTCTCCTTATTTAAAGGCGGCCATAGTAGCAAAACGTCAGCCCTTTCATCTTCCCTCTCGTCGTCTACAGGCATAAAAAAACCTGCCGAAGCAGGTTTTTTCATCAGAACATCGCACCCGGTGGGACGTCTTTGAATGTGTTGCAGTAGTTAGCCCACATGCTTTTCAGGATTTTGCGCAGTTTCATCTGGAATGCTCCGGTCGTTTATTTTGTTATGCAGGTGTTAGTGTCAATGCGCTTATTTTATGACCCACATCACAAAAATCAACGCTTTTGTGAGCAACGTCACGGTTGAAAAAACGATAGTGTTAATGATTTATTAAAAAAATTACGATAAATCCGTACCTTACGCACTTATAAGTTCCAGTAAATTTTTATAAAATTTTTTGATACGGCAGGAAGAAAATGAGTGAAAACCTCTCCGGCAAAGAGAGCCGGGGCTTGTCGCCCGCGGCGCTATTAGTTGCCGGTGCCTTCTTTATGGAGTTTCTCGATGGGACGGTCATCGCCACCGCCCTGCCGGACATGGCGAAAAGCTTCGGCGTGCAGGCGGTCGATTTGAATATCGGCATCAGCGCCTACCTGATTACCCTCGCCGTGCTGATCCCCGCCAGCGGCTGGATTGCCGACCGCTTCGGCGCGCGCAACGTCTTCGCGCTCGCGCTGGCGATCTTCACCCTCGCCTCGGTATTTTGCGGCCTGTCGACGACCGTCGATCAGTTCGTCGCCATGCGCGTGCTTCAGGGAATGGGCGGCGCGCTGATGGTGCCCGTCGGTCGCCTGGCCGTGCTACGCACCACGCCGAAGCACCAGCTGATTACCGCCATCGCCACCCTGACCTGGCCCGCGCTGGTGGCGCCCATTATCGGCCCGCCGCTGGGCGGGTTTATTACCAGCTACGCGGACTGGCGATGGATCTTCTTTATTAACGTGCCGCTCGGTATCGTCGCGATTATTCTGGCGCTGCGCGTGATCCCCGATCTGCATGAGGATACCCGCCGGCCCTTCGATCTCCCGGGCTTTGTCACCACCACCGTCGCGATGGTAAGCCTGGTCTACGCGATGGAGTCGCTGGGCGGACAGCACGTGAACGAGGGGCTGACGCTGCTGCTGATAGCCGTTGGCGCGGGAGCGATGGCCTATGCCCTTCGCCATTTCAAACGCGCCCAATGGCCGATGATCCGCCTCGACGCAATGCAGGTGCCGACCTTTCGCGTCACGATGTACGGCGGCTCGCTGTTTCGCGCCTCCATCAGCGCGGTGCCATTTCTGCTGCCGCTGATGTTCCAGGTCGGGTTTGGCATGGATGCGTTTCACTCTGGCCTGCTGGTGCTGGCGGTGTTTGTCGGCAACCTGACCATCAAGCCCGCCACCACGCCGCTGATCCGCCGTTTAGGCTTTAAAAAGCTGCTGCTGATCAACGGCGCGCTTAACGTGCTGGCGCTGCTGGCCTGCGCTTTTCTCACGCCGCAGACCCCGGTCTGGCTGATTATGCTGATCCTCTATCTTGGCGGGGTATTCCGCTCGATTCAGTTTACCGCCGTAAGCACGCTGGCCTTTGCCGATGTCCCTTCCGCGCAGATGAGCTATGCCAACACGCTCTTTTCCACCGCCACGCAGCTCGCGGTGGGGCTTGGGATCACGCTCGGCGCGATTGGCATTCGTATCGGGGAGAAAATCAGCACCGCCGCAGGGCTCAGCGCCATTCCGGGCATCAGCTTCCGGCTGGCGTTTGCGGTGATTGCCGTGATTTGTCTGGTGGGGATGTTTGATACGCTGCGCCTGACGAAAGATGCAGGCAGCGCGGTGTCGGTGAAGCGATAGCCGGGCAGACAGCGCCGCCCGGCTCGTCGCGGATTAGCCTACAATGCTGCGAACATAGGCTTCGATCTCTTTGTCCTGGCAGTTTTCAAAGAAGCACTGCTGGAAACGCTGACCGGTCACGGCGGTTTTCACCAGCTCCGGATCGATAGCGCGCAGGGTATCGAGATAGTTGTCTTTCACGACGGCGGCTTTCACCTGGTTGAGGATCCCGGCGTTGCGCACCTGCGGCTCTTTACGCTCAGGCGGATAGCCTTCCCCTTTGCGGCCGGTGAAGGCTTTCTCGAAGATAAAGCGCACGTTCAGCTCTGCGCCCCAGCCGAAGCCTTTCGCAAACGGCAGCGCCAGCGCGTTGCCGTTGTTGATCTGGGCAAACAGGAACGCGTCTGCCGGATCGATGCAGTAGCCGCAGTTTACGCCCGGGTGAATGTTCAGGGACATCAGCGCGCCCTGCCCGGTGCCGCAGCCGGTCACCACGAAATCAACCGCTTTCGAATTGAGCAGAATGCTCGCCATAATACCCAGATGAATGTAGGTCAGATGATGATCGTTCTCGTCGCTCATCCCGACGTTATAGACCGGGAAGCCTTTTTCATCGGCCACCGCTTTCAACTCATTGAGGATGATGGCATTTTTTCCTGCCTGGCTGTTTTCCATCATCAGTGCAATTTTCATCGTTACTCTCCTGAATGGGTTGCGGCGAAGCTCGCCGTGGATATCTGATCCTCTTAACCTTACTATCAAACAAACATGCTTTCAAATTAAGTGAAAACTTGTTTTAAAAAACAGAATCACGCTCACAAAACCGGGCCGCTTCGGCCGTTGCAAAGAGAAAGACCAGAAAGTTCGGCTATTCAGGCCATTGCGCCGGGCGTCTGCGGGTAGGATAACCTGTCTCCCTTTATTCAGAGCGAACCATGAAAAAAGTCTTCATTGCCGCCGCGATGCTGTTACTGGCGGGCTGTACCGTCACCCGCCAGGCGCAGGTAAGCCACCTCGACGCGCCCAACGGCGTTGTCCGGCTCGACTACGGCCAGGCCCTGCTTCAGAATGCCCGATACGATGACTACGTTACCAGCGGCACCGCCACCCGCGCCTGTCAGGGCATGGGCTATGCCACCGCCTCGGCCTACGGACAGCCCATTAAAACCTGTACCGTCGTCAGCGGCTCGCTGTGCCTGAACGAAAGCGTCACCATCCAGTACAAGTGCATGGGTTACGCCGTCAATCCCAATACCACTAATCCCTGGTATTAATCCCCACTGCCAGTCTGGCTGGCAGTGTATTTAATTAAGAAGAAAAATAATTCGCATTAATAAATAAAGCAGACTAAATGCGTGTTATTCCCATTCGTATTTTTAATAAATAAGATATTTATTTTACGTTTTGCAAATAATTAAATAACAAATTATAGTGTCGCCCATTGTGAACCCGAAAATAATAAACCGGAGCGGCACCATGCTTAAAACTGAAATGATCGACAAGCTTAATGCGCAAATGAACCTTGAGCTCTATTCCTCTCTGCTCTATCAGCAGATGAGCGCCTGGTGCAGCTATCACAGCTTTGAAGGTGCAGCGGCATTTCTGCGCCGTCACGCGCAGGAAGAGATGACGCACATGCAGCGTCTGTTTGATTATCTTACCGATACCGGCAGCCTGCCGCGCATCGACCCGGTTGCATCACCGGTGGCGGAGTACGCCTCTCTGGACGATCTGTTCCGCTCCACCTACGGGCACGAGCAGCTGATCACCCAGAAAATTAACGAACTGGTTCATGCCGCCATGACCAGTCAGGACTATCCAACCTTTAATTTCCTGCAATGGTATGTTGCCGAACAGCATGAAGAAGAGAAGCTGTTTAAATCGGTGCTGGATAAATTATCCCTGGCCGGGAAATCCGGTGAAGGCCTGTACTTTATCGATAAAGAACTTGCCACGCTCGACGCGCAAAATTAATGAATATGCGGCGCTGAATAGTCAGCGCCGCGCCGCTTTTTATATCCCTCTTCCTTTTTCAAACATTCACTCTTAATAAATATTCCCATTCAGCTTTTTCTGAATCCCTTTCGCTTTTATTTCACCCCGCAAAACACGTAAAGTATTCATTACAGTCGTTGTAACGGTGATTTGACGAATTCGCGCTTTTCCCTTACTCTGCGCCGCAGATTTTGTCGCGAAGTGGAATGGTTGTAGAGGAAAGCGTGAAGAACAGAACCCTGGGAAGTATTTTTATCGTTGCGGGCACCACGATTGGCGCAGGAATGCTGGCGATGCCGCTGGCGGCGGCCGGTGTCGGATTCAGCGTAACGCTCCTGTTACTGATCGGCCTGTGGGCGCTGATGTGCTATACCGCCCTGCTGCTGCTGGAGGTTTACCAGCACGTTCCTGCCGATACGGGTCTTGGCTCGCTTGCGGCACGCTATCTGGGGCGTTACGGCCAGTGGATCACCGGCTTTAGCATGATGTTCCTGATGTACGCCCTGACGGCGGCCTACATCAGCGGCGCCGGGGAGCTTATCGCTTCCAGCGTTAACGACTGGTTTGGCTCGTCCATTTCACCGGCCACGGGGGCTATCGGCTTTGCGCTTATCGGCGGCGGCGTGGTGTGCGTGGGGACATCGCTGGTGGATCTGTTTAACCGTTTCCTGTTCAGCGCCAAAATTCTGTTCCTGGTGGTGATGCTGGTTCTGCTGGCGCCGCACGTCCATAAGGTTAACCTCCTGAGCCTGCCGCTGGAGAAGGGGCTGGCGCTTTCCGCTATTCCGGTTATTTTTACCTCGTTTGGTTTCCACGGCAGCGTGCCGAGCATCGTCAGCTATATGAATGGCGATATCCGCAAGCTGCGCCGGGTGTTTATGATTGGCAGCGCGATCCCGCTGATTGCCTATATTTTCTGGCAAATGGTGACGCTCGGCAGTATCGATTCGTCGACCTTTGTCGGCCTGATGGCAGAGCATTCTGGTCTGAACGGATTCCTGGTGGCGCTGCGTGACGTGGTGACCTCTTCCCACGTTGAGCTGGCGGTGCATCTGTTTGCCGATCTGGCGCTGGCAACCTCGTTCCTCGGCGTGGCGCTGGGGCTGTTTGATTATCTGGCCGACCTGTTCCAGCGTCGCAATACCGCCGTCGGGCGTTTGCAGACCGGGCTGATTACCTTCCTGCCGCCGCTGGCCTTTGCGCTGTTTTACCCGCGCGGATTCGTGATGGCGCTGGGCTACGCGGGCGTGGCGCTGTCGGTTCTGGCGCTGCTGCTGCCGTCATTGCTGGCGTGGAAAAGCCGCCAGCAGCACTCCGGTCAGGGCTACCGCGTGGCGGGAGGAAAACCGATGCTGTGCGTGGTGTTCGCCTGCGGCGTGGTCGTGATTCTGGTGCAGGTGCTGATCGCGATGGGTGCGCTGCCGGAAGTGGGGTAATTCTCTGCGGTCTTATGCCGGGTGGCGGCCTTGCCTTACCCGGCCTACGTGTTCGTGCCTTCGTAGGCCGGGTAAGCGCAAGCGCCACCCGGCTTTTTTATTGGCGATGATGTTGCCGAGGTGTGGGTGTTGAGTCCCCGCCAAAATCGGCGAACCGAAGACCGGATGACAAGGGCTGGACGCCAGGGATGGCGGACAGAGGCGAATCGAGACAGGATGTCGAGTTGAGCCGACCGCAGGCAGCAGGTCGGGAGGTGAGCGCAGTGCAAAGCACCGATTTTTTACGGGGCCGCGGGGATTGATAAGGGGGCCGCGGTGGCCCCCTTATCTCGTTCACAGGTGAAGAACGTATTAGTGTCTCCTGGAATTAAGGTGAACGAAACAATTCCACCGGGCCACATCAACCAGCATCAGTGCAAACAACAGCTCTTAAACTTCTTCCCGCTCCCGCACGGACACGGATCGTTGCGCCCCACCTTCACCCCGTTCACAATCGGTTTTTGCGCATCGGGCTGCTGCGGGTTCTCCACCCAGTAGTTATACAAACGCAGCGCCGCAGGCTGAATACCTTCGATGCTCGCCTCGTACTCCTCTTCGCTCAGCCCGTCCAGCCTGTCGTTCAGCTCTTCAGAACCGTGCAGCGCGATAAGATCCAAATCCGCCTTTAGCTCGTCCGGCAGCGAAGACCAGTCGGTCAGCGCCACGCCGCGCATATAGCCGTAACACCACTCTTCCACCACGGTGTAGCTCTTGCCGTCGACGTCGTTATAGCCAAACATCGGTTCGAACTGATCCGGGTACTCGCTCAGGCGCTCGGCGATATCGTTCATATGCTTAAAGCAGAGATCGATAAAGCGGTTCATCTCGCGATCGTTCTTCCAGCGCGGGATGTATTTTTCACCCCCCCACACCGCCACCAGCCAGGCATCGGGTTCAACCACCCGTGGGCCAGACAGCACGGCGGTAAGCATTCCATCCAGTTCGGACACGTCAAGCACGGAGGCATCGTCATGACCGTAGGACATTAATGTCTCTTCCAGCCACTCCATTTCGCTTTCATTTAACGGGCCTTCAGTCATTGCTGATACTCCTGATAAAAAAAAGAAAAGATCATGGCATAGATAGCCCTGCCTGCCTATGGCTAAGTTTAGGTCCATATTGGTGCAAAAAAGAGCAATTCGTGACCGTTGCACAACTTATGGGCTTTAGTGTTAACGAGATGTGATCTCCGCTGTAATTTCACTGCGTCCCGCAGGGCGGCGTACAGCGGCACTCTATACTCAAACGTGTCGCAACCCGGTCAATGGTTTAACCATTCTGGCAACAATATTGCTTATTGTTTTGCGCGCGAATAAAGCGCAAGGAACCCTCGCCGTAATAAGCAGGATGCTGACAGATCTCGTGCATTTTGTTCTCGCTCTTGTTTTTGGATTGACCACGCCTTCAGGCGTTCGGTTTATACCGTGGTGCAAAAACCTCTTTGCTAAGGAACATAATAATGTCGCTGAAATTTATCAGAAGTCCCCTTTCTCTCGTGCTGGCAGGTTGTCTGGTGACGGCGTTTTCCTCCCGCGCCGATATTGTGATTGGCGTTGCCGGGCCGTTTACCGGGCCAAACGCCACCTACGGCGATCAGTACTGGCACGGCGCTACGCAGGCAGCAGAAGACATTAACGCCGCAGGCGGGATCAACGGTGAGAAGATTAAACTGGTTCAGGGCGACGATGCCTGCGAGCCAAAACAGGCCGTTGCCGTGGCTAACCGGCTGGTCGATCAGGATAAAGTCAAAGCGGTGGTGGGCCACTTCTGCTCCTCCTCCACCATGCCCGCGTCTGAGGTTTACAGCGATGCGGGGATCCTCGCCATCACCCCAGGCTCCACCAACCCGCTGATCACCGAACGCGGCATGAGCGATATGTTCCGCATGTGCGGGCGCGACGACCAGCAGGGTCAGGTCGCCAGCGATTTTATTGTCGACAAGCTCAAAGCCAAGCGGGTGGTCATTATTCACGATAAAGATACCTACGGTCAGGGGCTGGCAGACGCCACCAAAATCGCGCTGGCGAAACGCGGCGTTCAGGACGTGATGTACGAAGGGCTGTCGCGCGGGGAGAAAGATTTTAACGCCCTGGTGACCAAAATCGGCGCGCAAAAGCCGGACGTGGTGTTCTTCGGCGGCTGCCACCCGGAAGCGGGCCCGCTGGTGCGCCAGATGCGGGAACAGGGGTTGCAGGCTAAATTCTTCTCCGGCGACTGCATTGTTAACGAAGAGATGGTCACCGCCGCCGGGGGGCCGCAATACACCAACGGCATCTATATGACCTTCGGCAAAGATCCGCGCCTGATCCCGGACGGGAAGGCCGTTATCGATAAATTCCGCGCCGGGAAATTCGAACCGGAAGGCTACACCCTCTACTCCTATGCCTCCGTGCAGACGATTGCCGCCGCCTTCAAAGCCACTAAAGGGACCGATTCCGCTAAGGCCAGCGAGTGGCTGAAGGCGAACCCGGTCGACACGGTGATGGGCAAAAAAGCCTGGGACAGCAAAGGCGACCTGAAGGTGTCGGACTACGTGGTGTATCAGTGGGACGACAAAGGCAAATATAAGGAAGTGCAGTAACACGCTCAACGTCGGCAGGTTCGCCTGTCGACACACAATATCCCAGGCTGCGCAATGCGCGCAGCCGATAAGAAGAGCGCGCTAAGATGAGTACATTCTTCCTGCAACAGCTGATTAACGGGTTAACGCTGGGTTCCGTCTACGGATTAATCGCCATCGGCTATACGATGGTGTACGGCATCATCGGCATGATTAACTTCGCCCACGGCGAAGTGTATATGATTTCCGCCTACCTCTGCGCCATCGGCCTGGCGCTGCTGTCGTTCTTCGGTTTGCACTCCTTCCCTTTACTGATCCTCGGCACGCTGGTCTTCACCATCGTGGTGACGGGGGTATACGGCTGGACGATAGAGCGCATCGCCTACAAGCCGCTACGCAACTCGACCCGCCTGGCGCCGCTGATCTCCGCCATCGGCATGTCGCTCATCCTGCAAAACTACGCGCAAATCAGCCAGGGGCCGCGCCAGCAGGGGGTGCCGACCATGCTGGACGGCGTGCTGCGTTTTCATCTCGGCGACGGCTTTGTGCAAATCACCTATACCAAGGTCTTTATCCTCGTGGCGTCGTTCCTCGGCATGCTGCTGCTGACCTGGATTATCAGCAGCACCCGCTTAGGGCGCATGTGCCGGGCGGTGCAGCAGGACCGAAAAATGGCCTCTATCCTCGGGATCAACACCGACAGAATTATCTCGCTGGTGTTTGTGATCGGCGCGGCGATGGCCGGGCTGGCCGGGGTGCTGATCACCATGAACTACGGCACTTTTGATTTTTACGCCGGGTTCGTTATCGGGATTAAAGCCTTTACCGCCGCGGTGCTGGGCGGCATCGGCTCGCTGCCGGGCGCCATGCTCGGCGGGCTGATCCTCGGCGTCGCCGAAGCGCAGTTCTCGGGCATGGTGAACTCCGACTATAAAGACGTGTTCTCGTTCGGGCTGCTGGTGGTGATCCTGATTTTCCGTCCTCAGGGGCTGCTGGGCCGCCCCGTCGTGGCGAAAGTGTGAGGGGGATGACATGACATCATCTGAGGGCTTCTCGCTTAAGCGCTGCATTCTGGACACCGTTTTCTCCGGCATGGTGGCGCTGATTATCTTCGGCCCCATCGCCGGGGTGGTGCTGGACGGCTACAGCTTTAACTTTGACGGCCAGCGGCTGGCATGGATCGTCGGCATCGTGATGGTCGGGCGTTTTGCGCTGAGCGCTTTTCTCGGCACCCGTGCGGGCACGCGCCTGCTATCGCGTTTCGACGCAGATAGCGCGGGAGTATACGTTCGTGCTCCGGGCTACAAAAGCCGGATGCGCTGGATAATCCCGCTGGTGGTTGCCCTTGCGGTATGCTTCCCGTTCGTGGCGACCAAGTATGTTCTGACGGTGGCCATTCTGGGGCTGATTTACGTCCTGCTCGGCCTCGGGCTGAACATCGTGGTCGGGCTGGCGGGTCTGCTGGATTTGGGATACGTGGCCTTTTACGCGATAGGCGCGTACGGTCTGGCGCTGGGGTATCAGTATCTGGGGCTGGGCTTCTGGACCATGCTGCCGCTCGCCGCCGTGATGGCCGCCGCCGCCGGGGCGCTGCTTGGCTTCCCGGTGCTGCGCATGCACGGCGACTATCTGGCGATTGTCACCCTGGGCTTCGGGGAGATTATCCGCCTTATCCTCAACAACTGGCTGACCTTCACCGGCGGGCCCAACGGCGTTTCCGCCCCGCCGCCCACCTTCTTCGGCCTGGAGTTTGGACGGCGGGCAAAAGAAGGCGGCGTCCCCTTCCATGAATTTTTCCACCTCACCTATAACCCGAACATGAAGTTTATCTTCATCTACGCGGTGCTGTTCCTGGTGGTGCTGCTGGTGCTGTACATCAAGCATCGCCTGACGCGAATGCCGATTGGCCGCGCGTGGGAAGCCCTGCGCGAAGACGAGATCGCCTGCCGCTCGATGGGGTTGAATCACGTGCTGGTTAAGCTCTCGGCCTTTACGCTCGGTGCCTCTACCGCCGGGATTGCCGGGGTCTTCTTCGCCACCTATCAGGGCTTCGTCAACCCGACCTCGTTCACCTTTTTTGAGTCAGCGCTGATCCTCGCCATCGTCGTGCTGGGCGGGATGGGCTCGACCGTAGGCGTCGTGCTGGCGGCCTTTGTGCTGACCGTCACCCCGGAGCTGCTGCGCAGCTTTGCCGAGTACCGCGTCCTGCTGTTCGGCATGCTGATGGTGGTGATGATGATCTGGCGACCGCGCGGCCTGATCCGCATTAACCGCAGCGGCTACGCCGTGCGTAAAGGAGTCGCGCCATGAACGGGACGATACTGAGCGTTGAGCATCTGATGATGCATTTTGGCGGCATTAAGGCGCTCAACGACGTCAACCTTAAGGTGCAGCGCGGGTCGATAACCGCGCTGATTGGGCCAAACGGCGCGGGCAAAACCACGGTGTTTAACTGCCTGACCGGGTTTTATAAAGCCTCCGGCGGCACTATTTTGTTCAACACCCGCAGCAAAACGACGAACGTTGTCCAGGTGCTCGGGCAAAAATTCCAGCCCGGCGACTGGGTAAACCCGGCGCAGCTCGGCCAGCGTATTTTTTACAAGATGTTCGGCGGTACGCATCTGGTGAACCGCGCCGGGCTGGCGCGCACCTTTCAAAATATCCGCCTGTTCCGGGAGATGTCGGTGGTGGAGAACCTGCTGGTGGCGCAGCACATGCGGGTCAACCGCAACCTTCTCGCAGGTATTCTTAACACTCCGGCCTATCGACGTGCCGAAAGCGACGCGCTGGATCGCGCATTCTACTGGCTGGAGGTGGTTGAGCTGGTGGATTGCGCCAACCGGCTGGCGGGTGAGATCTCTTACGGGCAGCAGCGACGCCTCGAAATTGCCCGCGCCATGTGTACCGGGCCGGAGATGATTTGCCTCGACGAGCCCGCCGCCGGGCTGAACCCGGTGGAAACGCGCACCCTCAGCAGGATCGTTCGCTTCCTGCGGGATCATCATGAGATCACGGTGCTGCTGATTGAACACGATATGGGAATGGTGATGGAGATTTCAGACGATATTTTCGTGCTTGACCATGGGGACGTCATTGCCCACGGCACACCGGGAGAGATCCAGCACGATGAAAAGGTAATTGCCGCCTACCTGGGTGCCGATGAGAGCGAGGTGAGCCTGTGAGCGAGCCGATGCTGGAGTTTCGTGAAGTGGATGTATTTTACGGTGTCATCCAGGCGCTGAAGCAGGTCTCATTGCAGGTCAATCCGGGGGAAACCGTGGCGCTGATCGGCGCTAACGGCGCGGGAAAATCCACGCTATTAATGTCCATCTTCGGGCAGCCGCGCATTCGCAGAGGGGCAATTCTCTTCTGCGGGGAGGATATCAGCCACAGGTCGACCCATTTTATCGCCTCCGGCGGCATTGCGCAGGCCCCGGAGGGACGTCGCATCTTCCCGGATATGACGGTCGAAGAGAACCTGCTGATGGGCACCATCCCCATCGGCAACCAGTATGCCGCGCAGGATATGCAGAGCATGTTCGATCTCTTCCCGCGCCTGAAGGAGCGGCGTAAACAGCGGGCCATGACCATGTCCGGCGGCGAACAGCAGATGCTGGCGATCGCCCGCGCCCTGATGAGCCGCCCGAAGCTGCTGCTCCTCGACGAGCCCAGCCTCGGGCTGGCACCGATTGTGGTGAAACAGATTTTCCAGACCCTGCGCGAGCTGGCCCGCAACGGCATGACCATTTTCCTGGTGGAGCAAAACGCGCACCACGCGCTGAAGCTGTCGGATCGCGGGTACGTGATGGTCAACGGACAGATCCGCCTGAGCGGCAGCGGCGAGGAATTGCTGAGGGATCCGGAGGTGCGCAAGGCGTATCTGGGTGGGGTGTAGGCGCGTCGATATTCGAGAATTTCAGGCACAAAAAAACCACCTTTCGGTGGTTTCACGACACTGCTTATTGCTTTGATTATTCTTTGTTTCCCATGGTAGCCGGAGTGGGACTTGAACCCACACAGCGCGAACGCCGAGGGATTTTAAATCCCTTGTGTCTACCGATTCCACCATCCGGCCAGGGAAGAAAGTGGAGGCGCGTTCCGGAGTCGAACCGGACTAGACGGATTTGCAATCCGCTACATAACCGCTTTGCTAACGCGCCTTAAATCTTTCGTCTTGCGACTCACATCCGCGATTGCCGATGCGCTTAATTTGGAGCGGGAAACGAGACTCGAACTCGCGACCCCGACCTTGGCAAGGTCGTGCTCTACCAACTGAGCTATTCCCGCATGTCATCAAGTTAACGTCTAATCACTTGATTTCATTATCGTCCGGCTAACTGTGCCGCCGTTCGATGCGTTGCATTCTACTTATATGACGTTTTGAGTCAACGATATTTTTTACTTCCTGGATCGTTTGCTGAAATTTACGGCGAAACGATCACTGTTCAAGCAAATCACCGCGTGCAGCGTTCAAATATTGCAGCATTGACCACAGCGTCAGCACCGCAGCGACCCACAGCAGACCAATACCCGCCCACTCTACCCACGCGTTTGGACGCCACAGCATCCAGACCAGCGCCGCCATTTGGGCGGTGGTTTTCACTTTACCGATCCAGGATACTGCCACGCTGCTGCGCTTGCCGAGCTCGGCCATCCACTCGCGCAGGGCGGAGATAATGATCTCACGACCGATCATGGTCGCCGCAGGCAGGGTCACCCACCATGTATGATAATGCTCGGCCACCAGCACCATCGCGATAGCCACCATCACTTTGTCGGCAACCGGATCCAGGAACGCGCCGAAGCGGGTGCTCTGGTTCCAGCGGCGCGCCAGATAGCCGTCAAACCAGTCGGTAACGGCGGCAACGAGGAAGATTAAAGCACATGCGAAAGGAGCCCACGGTACCGGCAGGTAAAATGCCAGTACAAAGAACGGGATAAGCACGACGCGAAAAAGCGTAAGCAACGTAGGGATATTAAATCGCATAATGACGGTAACTATCTGTTGTAAGTAAAATTTAGCTCTATGTTGCTACAGAGCCATCAATGTTTCAACGAGTAGTAGATCTTTTCTGCCAGCCCTTGCGAAATACCCGGCACTTTTGCAATTTCCTCGATGCTGGCGTTGAGTAAACCTTGCAATCCACCCATGTACTTCAGCAGCATCTGACGACGTTTTGGCCCCACGCCGTCAATGGTTTCAAGCGTACTGGTGTTTTTGACTTTCGCCCGTTTTTTACGGTGTCCGCTGATCGCGTGATCGTGCGACTCATCGCGAATGTGCTGAATCACATGCAGCGCGGGGGAATCCGGCGGCAGGCTAAAGCCCTCGCCTTCCGGTTCAAAAAAGAGCGTTTCCAGACCGGCTTTACGATCGGCCCCTTTCGCCACCCCCAACAGCAGCGGATGGTTTTTGTCCCACTCCACGTCCAGCGACTCAAATACCGCCTTCGCCTGGCCGAGCTGCCCTTTCCCGCCATCAATCAGGATCACGTCCGGGATCTTGCTCTCTTCAATGGCCTTACCGTAGCGGCGGCGCAGTACCTGGTTCATCGCGGCATAGTCATCGCCCGGGGTGATGCCGGTGATATTGTAGCGGCGGTATTCCGCACGCAGCGGTCCGTTGGCATCAAACACCACGCAGGAGGCTACGGTCTGCTCGCCCATCGTATGGCTGATATCGAAACACTCCATCCGCTTCACTTCCGGCAGTTTCAGGAGCGTTGCCAGCGCGGTTAACCGCTGGCTGACGGTGGACTGCTGTGACAGTTTAGTCGTTAACGCCGTGGCGGCGTTGGTTCTGGCAAGCTTCAGATAACGTGCACGATCGCCGCGCGGTTTGGTCTGGACATTCACCCGGCGCCCTGCCAGCTCGGAAAGAGAATCTGCGAGCAGGGTTTTATCGTCGAGATTGAAATCAAGCAGGATCTCAGACGGCAGCGTACGCATCTGGCTGCCTTGCAGATAGAACTGGCCGACAAAGGTTTCAACGACTTCACCCAGCTCGGTACCGCCCGGCACTTTCGGGAAATAGCTGCGGCTGCCCAGCACTTTGCCCTGGCGGATAAACAGCACGTGTACGCACGCCAGCCCGGCGTCAAAGGCCACGCCGATGACGTCCAGATCGTCGCCGTTATTAGAAACGAACTGTTTCTCTGTGACCCGACGCACGGCCTGGATCTGGTCGCGAATACGCCCCGCCTCTTCAAACGCCAGCGCCTGGCTGGCCTTCTCCATGCGTGCAATCAGCTGCGTCAGCACCTGATCGTCCTTACCGGCCAGAAACAGACGCACGTACTCAACCTGCTGGGCGTACTCCTCTTCGCTCACCAGCCCGGACACGCACGGCCCCAGGCAGCGGCCAATCTGATATTGCAGACAGGGGCGCGAACGGTTGCGATAGACGCTGTTCTCACACTGGCGGATCGGGAAGATTTTTTGCAGCAGCGCCAGGGTTTCACGCACCGCGTAGCCGTTCGGGAACGGGCCGAAGTATTCACCCTTCGCATGTTTAGCGCCACGGTGCATCGCCAGACGAGGATGCGTGTCGCCGCTCAGGAAAATAAAGGGATAGGACTTATCATCACGCAGCAGCACGTTGTAGCGCGGCTGATACAGCTTGATGTAGTTATGTTCAAGCAGCAGCGCTTCGGTCTCCGTGTGCGTTACGGTGACGTCGATATTCTGAATGAGTGCGACCAGGGCTTCGGTCTTGCGCGAGGCGAGATTGCTACGAAAATAGCTGGAAAGGCGCTTCTTGAGATCTTTGGCCTTTCCGACGTAAATAACCGTACCGCCAGCATCGTACATCCTGTAGACGCCGGGCTGGCTGGTAACGGTTTTCAGGAATGCTTTTGAATCGAACACATCACTCACTGGCTTATTATGGTTTCCGCATTGCACAGACCGTGGCGAATGGCCAGGTGAGTCAGTTCGACATCGCCGTGAATGTTCAATTTACTGAACATACGGTAGCGGTAGCTGTTCACCGTTTTCGGGCTGAGATTAAGTTGCTCAGAAATTTCGTTAACTTTCTGACCTTTGGTAATCATCAGCATAATCTGCAATTCGCGCTCAGACAAACTGGCGAACGGCGATTCCGTTTTTTCAGGCTCAATCTGACTCAACGCCATTTGTTGAGCGATGTCCGACGCGATGTAACGCTGACCGGCATACACTGAACGGATAGCATTGACCACTTCCTGCGGTGCGGCACCTTTACTGAGATACCCGGCAGCGCCAGCCTGCATGACTTTGGCGGGCAGCGGGTTTTCGGTGTGTACGGTCAGCATGATGACTTTTGTGTCAATAAAGGTACGGGCAATTTTGCGGGTGGCTTCAAGCCCACCGATACCCGGCATGTTCATATCCATAAGCACCACGTCAGCCGAGTTAGCGCGACACCATTTTACCGCGTCTTCGCCACAGCAGACTTCGCCGGCAACTTTGATACCCTTTATGTCTTCAAGAATGCGTCGTATCCCTGCGCGCACCAGTTCGTGGTCATCAACAAGAAGAACGTTGATCAAAGGAAATGTCTCCAGAATAGGGATAACGCTACTGACTGCTAATCGAGTTATATTAACGGTTTTCCTCACAAGATTAAAACGCTAAAAAACGCGCTATTGGATTTTGCTCTCGTTTTTGGAAATGAGCCTGTACAGCAGGTGGAAAGGAAACCTGGGATTCCGCGCTTTTAAGACTATTTTTGAGCAACTGTATTCAAAAAGTTACGATACAGTCCCAAAACGTTCTGGCAAAAAACAGAATTCTCATATTTGTAACAATAATTAACGGCAGGCACACCGCTGATAAACATTTATTAGCAGATAATCTGTCGTGCAGATTACCCTCGTTCGTTGTTTATGCGAATAAACAAAAAGAGGAAAAGTATAAAAAACAACCAATGCTTTTTTTGATGCGGCTTGTGGTATACTCCGCCGCCTTCACTTTCATCGTCGCGCTCAAGCGCAGTTTTATAATGAGGAAAATAAATGAGCTCACCTGAATTCGCCACTGCGGAAAATAGCCAGGAGCTGGCACAGGAAGTTAACTGCCTGAAGTCTTTACTGACGCTGATGTTGCAGGCAATGGGCCAGGCTGACGCAGGCCGTGTAATCATTAAGATGGAAAAGCAAATCGCGCAAATGGAAGACCAGGCTGAGTCTGCGGTATTTGCCAATACGGTTAAGCAGATTAAACAAGCTTACCGCCAGTAAAAAAAACGGCTGGATGCGCAAGCATTCAGCCGTTGTCTCGCCTGACACGCAGAACGTTAGGTGGTTTCAGATAAGCCCCGTAGCCGCTGCGTAGCAGGCAATCTGCGTTTTGTTCGGCGCATTAAACTTCTTCTGCATATTCTTCTGATGGAAGTTAACGGTATTTTCCGAGATAGAGAGAATAATCGCTATTTCCGCTGAGGTCTTCCCTTCTGCCGTCCACTTCAGAATTTCCTTCTCGCGCTTGCTGAATTTCATTTCAGGCGGCATGACGGTCTCATGCTCTAATCGAAGTAAAGACGTTAAGGCCATTTGCACCAGCATCTGTAAGCGCAGCTCCATCTCTTCGCCAATGAGCGAATTATCCGCCACGCTGGCGCGCGATACGGACAGGAACCCGAGCGCATGATTGGGTAACATCAGGCATTGCGTTATTCCCTTTCGAATACCGTGGTCGCGCGCGCCGTCCCATAATTGCTGAGATTCTGCGAATAATTCATCCGTCCAGGGTAAATGGCCGTGCATGAAATTCTCAGGTTTCAATACCGGATCGATAGCGAAATAATTCTCTGACTGATATTGCGCCATCCACTGCCCGGGATAGGTTGAATGCACTGAAATTTTAGGACGGGTGAATGGCACAGGATGTCGAACGCAGAGTGAGAAATAATCAAACTCAAGTGCCTGAGTTTGTTGCTGTAGCTCAAGATATACGTCACTGGCGGTTGTCATTTCCTGAAACCGCAGAAAGCATTCCCGACGCCATGTGAAAAAGTCGCTTTCCTTCATACTGACTAAATGAAGCCTCTGAAAAGATAATCATTATTATGGTGAATATAAACTAACACAGAAAACTTATTTAGAACCACAAAATATCGGTTTTATGATGATTATCTTTAGATTTAATACGGTTTTTCCGAGCTAAGCGGAATAATGAGAGCACCAGAGAGCCGTTAGTGGCGTAATATTTGCTCCAGCCAGAATAACTGGAGCAAATAAGGGCAAAAATACTACTGCATAAGGAACTTTTCAAGGAACTGGCGGGTGCGCGGCTGCTGCGGACGGGTGAAGAGCTCTTTCGCTGGCCCCTGCTCCACAATGCGCCCCTGATCCATGAAGATTGCCCTGTCCGCCACATCTCTGGCGAAGCTCATCTCATGGGTCACAATCACCATCGTGCGTTTCTCCTGCGCCAGCTGGCGGATGGTGTTGAGCACCTCGCCCACCAGTTCCGGATCCAGCGCTGAGGTCGGTTCATCGAACAAGATCACGTCCGGGCGCATCGCCAGCGCACGCGCGATGGCAACGCGCTGCTGCTGCCCGCCCGACAGACGGCGCGGATAGCTGGTCTCTTTGCCCGCCAGCCCCACCTTCGCCAGCAGCTCGCGGGCGCGGGCGATCGCTTCGTCCTTAGGTTCACCTTTTACGATGACCGGCCCTTCAATAATGTTCTCCAGCACGGTGCGGTGCGGGAAGAGGTTGAAGCTCTGGAAAACAAACCCGACATGCTGGCGCAGCCTGCGGATCAGTCCTTTCTGCTGGCTGATGGATTTGGCGGTATCAATAGTGATATCACCCACGCGAATGGTTCCGCCCTCGGGCTGTTCCAGCAGATTAATACTGCGCAGCAGGGTGGTTTTGCCCGAGCCGCTCGGCCCGATAATCGCCACCACTTCCCCCTGCTCCACCTCAAGATCGATGCCGTGAAGCACCGTCTGGCCATGGAATTTTTTTACCAGGTTTTTGACGTCGATAGCACTCATTTCGGATCACGCTCCTGGCGGTTCAGCTGATTTTCAAAGTAGTTTTGCAGCGCGGACAGCACCGTTGCCATCACCCAGTAGATGAGGGATGCGGCCAGATACATGGTGAACACCTCCAGCGTGCGGGAGGTAATCAGCTGCGCCTGGCGGAACAGCTCAGGCACCTGAATGGTGGCCGCCAGCGAGGTGTCTTTCACCAGGCTGATAAAGCTGTTGCTGAGCGGCGGCAGCGCCACGCGAGCCGCCTGCGGCAGGATCGCCCGACGCAGCGTCTGCCATGGGGTCATCCCGATACTGGCTGCGGCCTCCCACTGCCCTTTATCGATGGACGAAATCGCCGCACGCAGGGTTTCGGAGGTATAGGCCGCAGTGTTCAGCGACAGGCCAATCATCGCCGCCGGGATCGGATCCAGCTCGATACCGAACTGCGGCAGGCCGTAGTAGATCATAAAGAGCTGGGCGATAAGCGGCGTACCGCGAAACACGGAGATGTAAAAACGCGCCAGCCAGCGTACCGGCAGGATCGGCGACATACGCATCAGCGCCAGCACAAACCCGAGCACCAGACCGAAGAACATCCCGCCGATACTGAGCTGCAAGGTGAACACCGCGCCCTTCAGCAGATACGGCAGCGAATCAATAACCAGTTGAATACTTTCTTGCATTATTATTTTTCGACCTGATGTTTAGACGTGAGGATGATAGGCAAACAGCGCAGGCGCACCGCCGGTATGAACAAATAAAATGGGGCCTTCATCCTTAAAGCGTTTTTGCGCGATGCCGTCGATCAGCCCCGCCATCGCCTTGCCGGTATAGACCGGATCCAGCAAAATTCCCTCCAGGCGGGCGAGCAGCTTCACCGCCTCCATGCCCTCGTCATTCGGCGTGCCGTAGCCCGGCGCAAAATAGTCATCCCAGAGAATGATGTCCGCTTTCGCCTTCAGCTCCAGCTGCTCTGCAACCGCCTGTTGCAGGGTGACCACCTTCGGTTTTTGATCGGCAACGCAGCGGGACACCGTCACGCCAATCAGCTCGGCGTCGGGCATCAGCTGCTCCAGCCCGACCGCCAGCCCGGCGTGGGTGCCGGCGCTACCGGAGGCAACCACCACCGAAGAGAGGCTGACCGCGCCTTCACACTGCTGGGCGATTTCCAGCGCGCTTTCCACATAGCCCAGCGCCCCCAGCGCGTTCGAGCCGCCAACCGGGATCACGTACGGACGAAAGCCCTGTGCTTCAAGGCGCGTCGCCAGCTCGTCGAGCTGGGCGGTCGGATCGGTCAGGGCGTCGCACATCTCGACCTGGGTATTGAACAGATCCAGCAGCAGGCGGTTACCGTTGGTCAGGTAGTTTTCCGCCCGCGTGCCGATAGGGTTTTCCAGCAGCGCCACGCAGTGCAGCCCCAGCTTTGCCGCCACCGCCGCCGTCTGGCGAACGTGGTTAGACTGAATAGCACCGGCGGTGACCAGCGTATCGGCCCCCTCGCGCAGGGCATCAGCCGCGAGAAATTCCAGCTTGCGCAGCTTGTTGCCGCCCATCGCCATTGGCGTCACGTCGTCACGCTTAATAAAAATATCGCGCCCTAAATAGTCCGAAAATCGCGGTAAATACTCCAGCGGCGTGGGTGCGCCAATGAACTCAAGGCGCGGAAAGCGCGTTAAATTTTGCAGTGACATGGTTCCTCCGGTGACGCAAATTCATCTGATATTTTTCATTATGCACGCAGACGCGTCAGAAATAAAAAAGGCGCTTTTAAAAGCGCCTTTTTTTATCGGTCAAAGACTTATTTGGTCACGTCAGCGCCGAACCACTTCTCAGAGAGCGCCTTCAGGCTGCCGTCTTTCTGCATATCCGCAATGGCGGCGTCGATGGCTTTCACCAGATCTTCATTGCCTTTGCGTACCGCCACGCCGGACTCCTGACGGGAGAACGCATCGCCCGCAACGGCCAGAGTATTGTTGGTTTTCTTCACCAGATCCAGCGCGGCCAGACGGTCAACGAGGATGGCGTCGATACGGCCTACGCGCAGATCCTGGTATTTGGTCGGGTCATCATCATAGGTACGGATGTCCACGCCCTGCACGTTCTGGCGCAGCCACTCTTCGTAGTTTGTTCCCAGACCGACACCGACTTTTTTGCCTTTCAGATCGGCAGCGGACTTGATAGAGCCTTCGTTACCTTTCTTCACCAGCGCCTGGATCCCGGACACGGTGTACGGCGTGGAGAAGTCATACTTCTTCTTACGCTCGTCGGAGATGGTCACCTGGTTGATGACCACGTCGATACGTTTGGAGTCCAGCGACGCCAGCATACCGTCCCATTTGGTCGGTTTCAGGGACGCCTTCACGCCGAGGTGTTTCGCCAGCTCTTCGGCAAACTCCACTTCAAACCCGGTCAGCTTGCCGTCATCGCCCTGGAAGCTGAACGGAGGATAGGTTCCTTCCAGCCCCACCAGCAGCGTGCCGCGCTCTTTAACTTTATTCAGCAGATTGTCGGCTGCGAAGGTTTTTACGCTCATGCCCGCCACCAGCGCGACGGCCATAACGCCCATCAGCGCCTGACGGCCCAGAAGTGCAAATTTCATAGATACCCCGATATAGTGGTTTTTTTGTGTAGTGTAGTGAAATCGCCTGTGACGTCAAAGGCGGCTGCGCTACATCTTATGCAATTTTAATATATATCAGAAGTTGCCCCGGCGTGGACTTTCTGCTTTATCGCACCCGGCATTTGTACCTTATATTGCGCGTACTTACGCAGCGCGATCCGGTAATTATTGGTGCTGGTTGCAGGCAGCCACGGCTCCAGATTTTCATCCAGATAGCCGGTTTTCAGCAGGTCGCGGGAGATGTTTTGTACGGTCAGATGCTGCCCCAGGCGACGCAGGCGAACCACGTATTCGCGCACGGTGCCGTGGCTCATCTCCGTTTGTTCAAACAGGAACTGCTTGAAGCCGATAATATCGAAGAAGTCGCTTTGCTCTTTGCAATGGAGATCGCCACAGAAACGGCAAAGCGCCACCCACTCTTTTTGCTCTTCGAGCCACGCGGATTCATCCATTAGGGTATCAAGGCGCGAGATCGCAATTTTATTGACGATCTCACCGCGACGAACCAGCGTGATGCGGTCGAGTAATTTATTACAGTGGGCGCAATGCGTCTGGCTGTGTTTAAAGTCTTTCAGGTAGCGGCTTAGTGGCCGTCTTTTAGGTTGCTGCACCGTCATGATAACTCCTGGTTGTCAATACGTTGTGCGGCATTTTTCAGGCGAATCAATCACCTATAACTTACCCAGCTTGGTACGTAAGCGTTTAATGGCCTGGCTGTGCAGCTGGCTGACCCGCGACTCGCCCACTTCAAGAACAGCACCAATCTCTTTCAGATTCAGCTCTTCCTGATAATAGAGGGTTAACACCAGCTGTTCGCGCTCGGGTAAAGCTTCAATCGCTTCCATCACGCGGTGGCGTAAATTCCCTTCCATTAAGTGGTGTAACGGGTTTTCCTGCTGGTGTTCATCGGTCACCAGCTCGATGCTATCGCCATGCTCTTCGCGCCACTCGTCATAAGAGAAGAGCTGGCTATTATTGGTATCGAGCAACATCTGACGATACTCTTCAACAGCGATACCAAGACGTTCCGCCACTTCCGTTTCCGTCGCGTTTCGTCCCAGCTCCTGTTCCAGCTGCCCCATCGCATGTGCCACTTCGCGGGCGTTGCGGCGAACGCTGCGCGGCACCCAGTCGCGGCTGCGCAATTCGTCCAGCATCGCTCCACGAATACGCTGTACTGCGTAAGTCGTAAATGCCGTTCCTTGCAGAGCGTCGTATCGGTCAACTGCATTCAATAACCCGATACCGCCCGCCTGTAGCAGATCGTCCAGTTCCACGCTCGCCGGCAACCGCACCTGGAGGCGCAATGCTTCGTGACGCACCAGCGGGACATAACGCTGCCACAGCGAGTGTTTATCCATTACACCTTCAGCGGTATAGAGTGAATTCACGATAAACAGCCCTGCGTTAATTGAGTTATCGGCATGATTATCCGATTCTGGAGGGGTTTTAATTGGATGAATAGTGGGTGAAATGGGGGGTTATTTGGGGGTTACGAATAAAAGCGGCAAGTAAAAAACCCCGCCGAAGCGGGGTTTAAGCTTATTCAGGCGATTAGCCTTGCAGCAGAGACAGAACCTGCTGAGGAACCTGGTTAGCTTTAGACAGCACGGAGTTACCGGCCTGCTGGATGATCTGCGCTTTAGACATGTTGGACACTTCGGTCGCATAGTCGGCGTCCTGAATACGGGACTGCGCTTCAGACAGGTTGGTGGTGGTGTTGTTCAGGTTGGTTACGGCAGAGCTCAGACGGTTCTGCACAGCACCCAGGGAAGAACGGAAATTATCAACCTGAGCAATCGCATCATCAAGAGCTTTCAGAGGATCTGCAGTTAAGTTCGCAGGAGCAGTAGTCGCTGCACCAACAGTAAGAACTCCAGTATCTGCAATTGTAGCAGTGTTATAACTTAACGCATTTGTCGTAGCATCCTTGGTTTGTACCAGGTATGCAGCATCACCATTGCTATCTTTATACTGAATAAGTGATTGATTGGCAGCAAGTGCAGCAGTATTCAGGGTAACATCTTTACCAATCGTGGTAACTGCTGTAGCTGCTGCTGTAACTGTATCACCAGAGACTGCTGTGGAATTAAACGTGATAGTACCAGTTTTAGAATTGATGGTAGCGTCATAGTAATCAGTACCATCTTTTACATAGTTTTTACCATTTTCGCTTACCAGTTGCAGACCTGTTGCTCCACCACCGTTAGTGTCAGTGAAGTTTGCATCAGCGATGGTAACTTGCTTGTT
Organism: Enterobacter sp. 186315; assembly: GCF_053290175.1. NCBI lineage: Bacteria > Pseudomonadati > Pseudomonadota > Gammaproteobacteria > Enterobacterales > Enterobacteriaceae > Enterobacter > Enterobacter sp. 186315. The sequence continues at coordinate 22,993 of NZ_JBPTTK010000022.1, forward strand.
GATAGTACTACCATTTTCGACGCTGGCACCCAAATTGGTAACATCGAAAGAAGAAAGACTTAAAGTTGATGAGTCAATTTTTTTCAGATCGATAGTGATGGTTTGACCATCGTTTGCGCCAACCTGAATGTTCATTTTGCCATCTTTGGCTAGTACGTTCACGCCGTTGAACTGAGTCTGGCCAGATACGCGATCAATTTCAGACAAGCGGGATTTAATTTCGTCCTGAATTGAAGACAGATCAGATTCAGAGTTGGTACCGGTAGAAGCCTGAACGGTCAGCTCACGAACGCGCTGCAAGTTGTTGTTGATTTCAGACAGTGCGCCTTCTGTGGTCTGTGCCAGAGAGATACCGTCGTTCGCGTTACGTGCAGCCTGAGTCAGACCTTTGATGTTAGAGGTGAAGCGGTTAGCGATCGCCTGACCAGCAGCATCGTCTTTCGCGCTGTTGATACGCAGACCAGAAGACAGACGCTCGATAGAAGAAGACAGAGCGGACTGGTTCTTGTTGATGTTGTTCTGAGTGATCAGCGAGAGGCTGTTGGTATTAATGTACTGTGCCATGATTACGTTTCCTGTTGTTCATCAAATCTGTGGATGAGATTTGGGTTTCCACCCTTCGGCTTCATCGCCGTCAAAGGTGTTATCGTCTGGTCCAAACCAACCTTTAGATTTTTTTTCAGGATCGCGATAATTTTTTTAGCCACAGAATTACTCTTCTCTATTAGCGTTATTCCCGCCATTAAAAAAAAGAAATTCGCCGTAAACTTTCCCGCAATGAGGCCGATAACCCCAGTATTCGTTCTACGTGTCAACAGATTAAGGATTAAATATGGCAAGTATTTCAACGCTGGGAGTGGGTTCGGGTCTGCAATTAAGTGATATTTTAGACAGCCTGACCGCCGCTGAGAAAACGCAGCTGACCCCTATCTCCAAACAGCAGACATCTTATACCGCCAAGCTTAGCGCTTACGGCACGTTAAAAAGCTCGCTGGAAGCGTTTCAGACTGCCAATACCGCATTGAATAAAGCCGACCTGTTTACCGCCACCAGCACGTCGAGCAGCACAACAGCGTTTAGCGCCACCACGACCGGCAGCGCGATTGCGGGTAAATACACCATCAGCGTGTCGCAGCTGGCCCAGGCGCAGACGCTGACGACCAAAAACACGCAGGCTGACAACAAAACGGCGATCGCCTCATCGGACAGCAAAATCACCTTTACCGCCGGGAACGGAAAAGATCCGGTAACGGTGGATATCAGCGCGGCTAATTCCTCGCTGACCGGCATTCGTGATGCGATTAACAAGGCCGATGCCGGCGTGACCGCCAGTATTATTAACGTCGGGAACGGGCAGTATCGTCTGTCAATTACCTCGACCGAAACCGGTGCAGACAACGCGGTAAGCATTGCCGTAAGCGGCGACAGCGCCCTGCAATCCTTTATGGGCTACAACGGCACCAGCACCGACGGCAGCAACGGTATGACCGAAAGCGTGACCGCGCAGAACGCGAAGCTGAAGGTGAACAACGTTGATATCGAAAACAGCAGCAACACCATCAGCGACGCGCTGGAAGATATCACCCTGACCCTGAACGACGTCACCACCGGCAACCAGACGCTGAATATCACAAAAGATACGTCGAAGGCAGAAAGTGCGCTGAAGGCCTGGGTGGATGCCTACAACACGTTGCAGGACAGCTTCGCCTCCCTGACCAAATATACGGCAGTGGATGCGGGAACGGACGCTCAGGATTCCAGCAACGGCGCCCTGCTTGGCGACACCACGCTGCGCACGATTCAGACTCAGCTGAAGGCGCTGCTCACTAACTCAGCGGGCGGTACGGCGTATAAATCGCTGTCTCAGCTCGGCATTACCTCCGATCCGAGCACCGGTAAGCTGACGCTGGACAGCACTAAGCTTGAAAAAACGCTGAAGGACAACCCGCTGGCGGTAAAAGACCTGATTGTGGGCGACGGTAAAACTACCGGCATCACCACCAACATGGCGACCAACCTGACCGACTGGCTCTCCAGCAAAGGCATTATTCAGGCAGCTAAAGACGGCGTCAGCAAAACGCTGAACAACCTGACCGAGCAGTACAACGCCGTAAGCACCCGTATTGACGCACGAGTGGCACAGTACAAAGCCCAGTTTACCCAACTGGACGTACTGATGACGTCACTGAACAACACCAGCAGCTACCTGACGCAGCAGTTCGAAAGCACGTCGTCCAGCAGCAAGTAGTAAACGCTAATCATACCCGAGGGGGATAACATGTACGGCGCAAAAGGCACGCAAGCCTACGCAAAAATAGAGGTTGAAAGCGCGGTGATGAGCGCCAGCCAGCATCAGCTGGTTATCATGCTATTTGATGGAGCCCTCAGCGCGCTGGTACGCGCGCGTCTGTTCCTGGTAGACGGCAATATCCCGGCAAAAGGGCTGGCGCTGTCAAAAGCCATCAACATTATCGAAAACGGGCTCAAGCTGGGCCTGGTGGAAAATAATGGCGATGAGCTGACGCAAAACCTGATTGCCCTTTATGCCTATATGGTAAGACGCCTTCTGCACGCCAACGTGAATAACGACGCCAGCGCCATCGAAGAGGTGGAAACCTTGCTGCGCAATATCGCTGACGGGTGGAAGGAGGTTGCCGGTTCGCCACAACTGATTCAGGACGCCGTCTAATGAGTAATGCACCGCAACTTTATTCTCTTTATCAACAGCTCCTTGAGCAGAGCCAGCTGATGCTGCGGCTGGCTCGCCAGGGATTGTGGGATGACCTTATCAGCTGTGAAACCGACTATGTCAACGCGGTGCACTCGCTGGCTCGGCTTACGGAAGAGATCCAACCTTCCTCGCAGTTGCAGGAACAGCTTCGGCCCACGCTCCGCGTGATTCTGGATAATGAAGGCCAGGTGAAAACGCTGCTGCAAAAGAGAATGGACGAACTGGCGAAGCTGGTTGGGCAAAACTCGATACAGAAATCAGTGATGTCCACCTACAGCAATCAGGGCGGACACGTTCTTATTCCACAAAGTAATCTCGATTCAAATTAGCCACTTAGCTGGCGAGCGAATCTTATCCGCTTCGTTCGCCAGGCATTTCTGCAAAAGCTACTCCATACTTGAATTTCGCGACCTCATGGAGATGGTGCATGCGCAACCCAACCTTATTGCAATGTTTTCACTGGTATTACCCCACTGGCGGTGAACTGTGGCCGGAAGTAGCAGCCTTAGCCCCCAACCTAAACGAAATCGGCATTAATATGATCTGGCTCCCCCCGGCCTATAAAGGCGCATCGGGCGGCTATTCCGTCGGCTATGACTCTTACGATCTTTTCGACCTGGGCGAGTTCGATCAAAAAGGCTCGGTTGCCACCAAATATGGCGATAAGGGACAGCTGCTTGAGGCTATTCAGGCGCTTAAAAGCAATAATATCGCCGTGCTGCTGGACGTGGTGGTGAACCACAAGATGGGCGCCGATGAGAAAGAGCCGGTACGCGTACAGCGGGTAAACGAGCAGGACCGCACGCAGATCGACGACGAAATCATCGAATGCGAAGCGTGGACGCGCTACACCTTCCCCGTCCGCGCTGGCCAATATTCGGAGTTCGTCTGGGATTACAAATGCTTTAGCGGCATCGATCATATCGAGAACCCGACCGAGGACGGCATCTATAAAATCGTCAACGACTATACCGGCGAAGGCTGGAACGATCAGGTTGATGACGAGATGGGTAACTTCGATTACCTGATGGGCGAGAATATCGACTTCCGCAACCACGCGGTGACCGAGGAGATTAAATACTGGGCGCGCTGGGTGATGGAGCAGACGCAGTGTGACGGTTTCCGCCTGGACGCGGTGAAGCACATTCCGGCGTGGTTCTATAAGGAGTGGATTGAACACGTTCAGGAAGTGGCGGAGCAGCCGCTGTTCATCGTCGCGGAATACTGGTCGCATGAAGTGGATAAGTTGCAGACCTATATTCATCAGGTAGAGGGCAAAACGATGCTGTTTGACGCCCCTCTGCAAATGAATTTCCACGAGGCCTCCCGTCAGGGCCGCGACTACGATATGAGCCAGATTTTCACCGGCACGCTGGTCGAGGCGGATCCTTTCCACGCGGTGACGCTGGTTGCCAACCACGACACCCAGCCGTTACAGGCGCTGGAAGCGCCGGTTGAATCCTGGTTTAAACCGCTGGCCTACGCGCTGATCCTGCTGCGTGAAAACGGCGTACCGAGCGTGTTCTACCCGGATCTGTTTGGCGCGAGCTACGACGATACGGGTGGCGATGGCGAAACGTATCACATCGATATGCCGGTTATCGAACAGCTGCACGAGCTGATCCTGGCCCGCCAGCGGTTTGCTCACGGTGTGCAGACGCTGTTCTTCGATCATCCAAACTGCATTGCGTTCAGCCGCAGCGGCACCGACGACGCGCCGGGCTGCGTGGTGGTGATGTCAAATGGTGATGACGGAGAGAAAACAATTTGCCTTGGCGAGAACTACGGCAACAAAACCTGGAAAGATTTCCTCGGCAACCGCGAAGAAACCGTGACCACCGGAGCGGAGGGTGAAGCGACGTTCTTCTGCAACGGGGGAAGCGTTAGCGTCTGGGTATTAGAGGACGTGCTGTAAAACACTGCCGGGTGGCGGCTATGCCTCACCCGGCAACAATACTTACGGCAGCTTGCTTTCCAGCGGGTTTTTGCTCAGGTAATCGGCACACTCCACCGTCGGGCGATCCACCTTTTGCAGCTCCATCCCGTCATATTCCAGCGTCGCCCCGTCGCGTTCCAGCGGATAGATATCCAGCTTGCGGGTCACGTTGTAGTAGCTGTCAGAGCGCAGCATGATTTTGCCCGGCACCGCCAGCACGCGCTGCCACTGACGACAGTCCAGCGTATCCCCCTCTTCCGTCACTACCAGCGTGGCAATCGCCTCCGGGCTGACCATTTTGCTTTGCGGCCCTTTCGACTGCCAGTATCCCGCCAGATTTGCAGGCACAGGATGCTTGATCACTTCCTGGTAGTTATCCACCTGAACACACCCGGTCAGCGCCAGCAGCGCGCCAGCAATTGCTATCTTTTTCATCATCTTTCCTGCGTGCGAAGAAAGAAAAGATTGTGGCATTAAAGCGAGAGGGGTGCCAGTGGAAGATAGGACTGTGCGTCACACACCCACAAATTCATAAACTGAGAAACTGCTAGCTCTAACACTCGATCAGAAAAATACTAAGTGGTAGACTTACAAACTTTAAAAATTTACTGATTACGATAATGATTAAACTTTTTTCACGCTACATTTCAGTGGGTGTAATCAACACAGGGATTCATTGGTTAATCTTTGGTCTGCTTGTCACCCTATTTCGGTATGATCAGGCAATCAGCAACGTAGTTGCTTTCATTATTGCTGTTACCTTCTCCTTCTTCGCTAATGCCAGATATACGTTTAGGACAAAAGCAACAGGAAAAGGCTACATCCTTTTTGTCAGTTTTATGGGGCTACTTAGCTTCGTTTCAGGCAAGATTTCAGATCACTACAACATTAATCCACTCATTACTCTGATTGAGTTTTCCGCTATCAGTCTCATCTGCGGCTTTATTTATTCAAAATTCATTGTTTTTAGGGATGCAAAATGAAAATTTCTCTTGTTGTTCCGGTCTATAATGAAGAAGAAGCAATTCCTATCTTCTACCAAACCGTACGTGAATTTGAACCTTTAAAGCAGTACAGTATCGAAATCATCTTTATTAATGATGGTAGTAAAGACACCACGGAATCTATTATTAGGGCTTTGGCAGCCGCTGATCCTCAAGTCATACCTCTGACATTTACGCGTAATTTTGGTAAAGAGCCTGCACTTTTTGCAGGATTAGACCATGCAACTGGTGACGCCATAATACCAATTGATGTTGATTTACAAGATCCGATTGAAGTGATACCTCATTTAATTGAGAAATGGCAATCGGGTGCTGATATTGTCCTTGCAAAACGTACCGACCGCTCCACCGATGGAAGATTGAAACGTAAAACCGCTGAATGGTTCTATAAACTTCATAATAAAATAAGTAACCCTAAAATTGAAGAAAATGTCGGCGACTTCCGTCTTATGTCCCGGGAGGTTGTTGATAATATAAAAAAAATGCCCGAGCGGAATTTGTTCATGAAAGGCGTTTTAAGCTGGGTAGGCGGCACAACTGAAGTTGTTGAATATGCCCGCGCGGAACGAGTCGCAGGCAGCACAAAATTTAATGGCTGGAAATTATGGAATTTGGCCCTTGAAGGTATCACTAGCTTTTCAACTTTTCCATTGCGTATGTGGACATATATTGGCCTGTTTGTTGCGGGCATTGCATTCCTGTATGGTGCATGGATGATTGTTGACACTCTCGCTTTTGGAAACCCGGTTCGAGGGTACCCTTCCATGCTTGTTTCAATATTATTCCTGGGAGGTATTCAATTAATTGGTATCGGTGTTCTCGGAGAATACATTGGAAGAATCTATGTCGAGGTAAAAAATCGTCCTCGTTATATCCTGAGCAGGAAGAAAGATGTTTAAGTTAATAAATAAAGAATTATCACTTTATAAAGCAGGATTGATTTCCTTTTGTTTGATTCTGTTTGCTTATTACCCCTTAATAAGCGAACGCATTTATTTTGTTGATGATATCACTCGTTCAATCAAGGGTTATTTTGGATGGACAGAATTAGGCAGACCACTTACCGAGTGGCTGGCTATGTTTTTAACTCTAAATTCTAGTGTCCTAGCTGATGTTACACCGCTACCACAGCTTTTGAGTATTTTTATCTTTTCTTTCTCAATTTTGATATTGATCAGAAATGCATTTAGTAAAGTCACGTTAGGTGCACTTTTGATATCTGCAACTACAGTAATCAACCCGCTCGTATTAGGTAATATGCTATATCGATTTGATTCTTTGTCGATGGCATTTTCAATAATGTTTTCTGTCCTTGCGTGGGAGAAATTCAATCACGCTAAATTATTCCAAGTATTTATTTTACTTATCTGCAGTCTATGTTTTTATCAACCAGCCATTGCAATTTTTCCATTGTTGGTAATATCTTCATTCATTAAAAACAGTTCTACGGAAGAGTTTAAGCCGAGTTATGTTTTTAAATCACTGCTGATGATTGTTATCTCATGCATTTTTTATTTTGCTTTCGTAGTTAAGTTGACTATTAAAAAAACCGAGAGCAGAGGGGAAATCAACGGGCTAGGTGAAACACTTATAAAAAATATGGTTTCTGGACTTAATTTTATTTCAGAGATCGTTTGGGACTCATACGGAAGAATAGGTTTTTCAATTTTAATTGGTATCTTCATCATTTTCATTTGTTGTTATCTTAAGGTTTTAATAGTAAATATTTTAGGTAAAGATAAGACTAATAAATACTTGAAGGTACTATTATTATTGTTCTCGCCTTTGGCGATTTTGCTTTGTGCAGTTGGTGTAAACTTAATACTGAGTAATGGGTACTATCCTTTAAGGGTGCTATTCCCTATTGCTTTCATAATTTTTCTAATGCTTACACTTGCATCGTACAGTAATGCCTTACTAAAAAATATTTCAGCAATTTCAGCGGCTTGTTTATTGATTGTTTCTTTTACAACGATTTATGCAATGTCATCAGCATTGTATCAACAGAGACAGTATGACTCATATGTACTCTTTTCTTTGGGTCAATATCTATCAACCTCATCAGAAAATAAAAATATATACATTTTCGGTTATACCGACAACTCTTGGTCTAGCGGAACAACCATGAAAGCCTTTCCAATTATACGCCACGCAAAAAATAACTTTTATGATATGACATTAAGTCAGGCATTAACTAATAATGGAGTAAAAAACGTTAAATTTTCGTCTAAAGGAAGAGTAATCGCCTCCGACCTAGCAAAAAAAGCATGTAGCAATAAAATGAATAAGGTATACATTACACCACAGTATACTGTTTACAGTGATAACCTGACATTACTTGTATATTTAGGAAGTAAAAACTGCCTATAGGTTACTTACAATAAATGGGGCTAACCGCCCCAAAACTAGCTGAAGGAATTTCAAATACAAATGTCAAATTACGATTATATCTAAAATTGCAGTTATTATATCTACAAAATAAAATCTAGGATTTTATTGTATTGAACTTATAAAAGTACACCGGGTATGGTTTGACCATTTTTAATGAAACAATGATTAAATTAAACCGAAGGTGAATCAAATTGATTTCATTAAGAAAGTAAATATATCAATTATGTTATGAAAGATGTAGACTTCAAGAAGAGGATAATGATTGTGTGATAGTAATGTGTTATAGTTACAATACGATTTTGGTTGAATTCGCAATATTTAGCTAATTTTGTCTGTAGTGCTAATATTTTTTAATATTCCACCGGTGGGTTAAAATAAGTCCGAATCTAACCAACACAATGGAATTCGATCAGATAAAATTTCATCTTTCATCAATACTAATAAAAGGAAATAGGGACGTTATGTTAGCAAAAAAAAATGCTAAAGAATCCATAACCAATACGATTTTTTTCTTTTTCATTTGCATTATGATTTTCTTTTTTTTCAGATATATTCATCCAGTTACAGCTGCTTCAGGTGATGATTGGATAAATCTTCCTTTCTATCGTGAAGCTATTCCTGAATGGGCCGGTTTTAATCCAAGTAAAGTTGTGCCTGAGTTAACCCTTCCTTTAATAGGACAAATTTCAGCTTTTGTAATAATGCCTTTTGGTTATGATTTTCTGACGGCCATTTCAATTACGACAGCCATTTTTATATCCTTACTCACATGCATATTTCTCATTCAGTTTTTTTTGTTAATGAAAAATAAAATTGGTGCAGACAATACTGTATCTTTAATAATAACATTCATATGTTTCCTTTTTTTATTTGGTGCATTTAAAACTCTTAACGATAATAGAAGTCCTTACTTGTTATGGGAAGCGGGACTTACTTGCTATTTCCATTACCTCACACCCGCTTTAATTAATGGTTCGATGGTCCTTTACTTAATGCGGAATGATCTTACTTACGCTAATCTTTCTTTGCTGCATCCAACGAAGGTCGGTGGGATTGTTTTGGCTATTTATCTTTGCATCTTTTCTAACATTTTCTCGAGTGTATTTTTAGCTGTATATTGTGGCGTTTCACTAATCCCTCCATTGATTAATTCGCTTAAATATAGAAATATGAGTTTTCTTCAGCACCCTATCCATATCTTTGCAATATTACTTTTCATCATCTCAGCTATATTTGAAATGAACGGCGGGCGTGCAGGGCGAATTGGAAAAGATCACCTTAGAATACCTGAAAGTCTGAGCTCATTGTTTTCATTGTTAGCCACGATGAATTATTTGTTCGCTACACTTATCGTGGTGATGACTTTAATAGGTTGTATCTATTCAATTTTTTACATTAAATCGCGAATGTATAATTCCTTTACAACGATTTTTTGGGTTTCATTACTTTCTTTGTTTATTAGTACAATATCACTTATTTTAATATGCTCAAAAGCTGGCGCAGGTTATGCCTCGCGCCCCGTTGCAATGTATGGTATATTCCTATTTATGATGATTGCCTGTTTTTCATCAATTGCTGAAATATCAAAGCAAAATAAAATTATACATTATATACTTCCTATGTTAGTTTTATTCTTATTAAATGTGGTTGTTACTAAAAAGACATCTTTACGAGAGCCGCATGATATGAATATGAAATTTAGTGAAGCTTATACTATCTCTAACAATATTATCCAAACAGTGATAGATGCAGATATTAACAATCAGACTTCTGTGGAAGTAAGGGTTCCTAAGATTGGCCAAGGTGATAACTGGCCTTTCCCTTTAACGCGTGGTAGGGCAATTGGAGACACGCTTAGATCTAACGGTTTAATAAAAAATTATTTTGAAATAAAAATAATCCCTGACGAAAATATCAACAAAAAGTTAAATTTAAAAAGCAAATAATAATCTCAGCCCCTTCAAAGGGGCTGGGAACCATAAAAATTAGTATATCACGTTTATTCTTTTGCTTATTTAGGGTCGCTGTACATTAATATCTAAATTAAAAAATCTTAACATTAGAAAGATGATTTGGGCCATCATACCGACGATATTATCGTTAATCTTCTCATTTGATAATTTTGCCGATATACGCAGTTGGGTCTTTACTCATCGGTTAGCAAAATGCGTCATACCATTGAAACACCTTACCTTGCATTTTCTGAAGCCAGCCTCAGCATAAGGAGCAAACATTACACTAGAACCCCAACCCTGGGGCCCGTTTTTTTTCAAAACGATAGTAAATAGACGGCATTCTACTCATTATTTTGTCATGTGGTATATCTCATGATCTACTTTAAGTTTTTTACTGTATGTATACACATGAATACGCACATAAAAAAAATGGCTATATAGTCGATAGTTGTTCCATTAACTGTTACAATATGTATCCTTATTTAAATTATCAAAGAACATCATAATCAGATAAAAGTAAACATTATGAACAATAAAATTCTATCAATTCATAACCTGCGAGGAATTGCAGGTATATTTGTAGTTTTTTTCCATTTCAGATCTTATCTGAATGGTGTTTATGTGCAGCAAGATTTCGGCCAAATGTTATTCGGCTCTGCTGCATTTGGCGTTGACTTATTTTTTATGATAAGCGGTTTCATAATAGCTCTTTCAACCCGAAACCGAACTTCTAATTTAGTGTTTGCTCTGCGTCGATTCTTTAGAATATATCCAGCTTTTTTTGTTGTTTTTACAATTGGTGTAATTACTGTTTATCAGTATAATCCATCAGAAAATTTAGTAAGAGCATTCCTTTTTATGCATAGGGATTATGCACAGGACTCACCTGGATTCGGGTATAATGTTTTAGGACCTGCATGGACTTTGACCTACGAGATATACTTCTATGCAGTTTTTGCTTTAGCTATGGCAATTAGTCATAAATACAGAACAACATTAACATCTTGCTTTTTAGTAGTAACAGTTTTTTTATTACAGATATATTATAACGGTGAAATATCATTGAGTGGCCCTTCAGCTGCGAATGTGCCTATTGATAATCCTGCTTTTGGATTTTTACGTTTTATCTCATCACCTCTCCTATTAGAGTTTATTGTTGGGATGTTATACTATGAAGTTTATCATCGAGTGAAATTTTCTGTAAGTAATGGAACCTCATTATTCATACTTTATTCCACAATTGGATTTTTTATAACCTATTATTTTGTTGGTAGTTTGAATGGTTTTGGCTTAGATCGTGCTGGTATTATATCTGCAGTATTGCTGTTTGGTTTTCTATTTTACGAAAAGACAATCGGCTTCAATGAAAACAGAACACTTTCATTTTTAGGTGACGTTTCATTCTCAATCTATATTTCCCATTATTTTTTCATTAATCTAATGAATTTCTATAATCCGGATTTTTATATGCACTCTTCTGGAATGGGGCGATTCCTTATGATGTTATCAATAACTATGATTGCAGGCACGCTGTTGCATTTTTATATTGAGAAGCCATGCATTCGTTTTGGTAAGATGCTAGAGAACCATCTAAATAAATCGCGTTTGTTAAAAACCGTTACTGCTTAAATATAAAACCCGCCGAGAGGCGGGTTTTATTAATCATGTACAATAATAATCATTATAACCACACCATTTTATAAATACTCCCTCACAGTTCACGGTCCAAAGTGCATATTTTCAAGGTGAGGTTTTACGCTATTAGCACTGTCTACCATACATGTGAAACTGCTATGCAAAATGAAGTTTTCGCTTTCGCCGTGCCTATCAATGCACTCTTACTGGTTTTAGATACCGGTGCCAACAAATTCGAATTTTGCATCCGGTGTACAGACCCTTTATAGCCAAAAATAATCAGGACCAGGTACTCATCCTTAACCAGAAATTCAGTGAGTTTGCCCCATCCATGCCCCACGCTGTGGGATAGGAGGGGTATTAACTAGAATTATCATTTAGTTAGACAACCTAAACCTGCATGCCCATCATTTCCTGATAAGCCGACACTAGCTTATTCCTTACCTGGATACCCATCTGCAACGACACCGACGCTTTTTGCAAATCGGTCATCACATCGTTAAGGGCCACGCCCGGCTCGCCGAGGGTGAATTTTTCCGCCTGGGTGCGTGCCGCCGTCTGCGTATCGCTGATACGGTCAAGCGCAGCGTGCAGTTGTCCGGCAAAGCTGATGGTTGGCTGCTCTTGCGCCACGTTCTGATTACGGGCCGTCATCGCCGTTGCCTGCAACTGACTAATGACCCCTTCAATGCCCTGTATAGCCATGACTCTCCCCTGGATGGTTTTTTACGCGGTCAAGACTAACAGCTTGTCAATAAGATAAAGGCGGTAAATAGCGTGAAAAAACCAGGTTATTTGACGCATAGAAAATCCCGAATCGTCAAATAATGGCAGGGCCATAAGTATGGAACTTTTGTCGTGTTTGCCGACCCGGGAGTCAGTTTTGTTTCTCTACACGAATAACGTAAACCACCAGGATTTAAGAGGTGTGCAATGAGTGCGACAGCATCGACAGCACCGCAGAATAAATCACTTGAGTGGATGAACCGCCTTCGCGCGAACCCTAAAATCCCGTTGATCGTGGCAGGCGCTGCCGCAATTGCGATTATTGTCGCGATGGTCCTGTGGGCAAAAAGCCCTGACTACCGCACGCTTTACAGCAACCTTTCCGACCAGGATGGCGGTGCCATCGTTACCCAGCTGACCCAGATGAACATCCCGTATCGCTTTGCCGATAACGGCGGTGCGCTTGAGGTTCCGGCGGATAAGGTCCATGAATTACGTCTGCGTCTGGCCCAGCAGGGGCTGCCAAAAGGCGGCGCAGTCGGTTTTGAACTGCTGGATCAGGAAAAATTCGGTATCAGCCAGTTCAGCGAGCAGGTTAACTACCAGCGCGCGCTGGAAGGCGAGCTTGCCCGCACCATTGAAACCTTAGGCCCGGTCAAAAGCGCCCGCGTGCATCTGGCGATGCCGAAACCCTCCCTGTTTGTCCGTGAACAAAAGTCTCCGTCTGCGTCCGTTACCGTCAACCTTGAACCTGGCCGTGCGCTGGACGAAGGGCAAATCAGCGCGGTCACTCACCTTGTCTCCAGCGCCGTCGCCGGTCTACCGCCGGGCAACGTGACCCTGGTCGATCAGAGCGGCCATCTGCTGACGCAAAACAACTCGGCAGGTCGTGACCTGAACGACGCGCAGCTTAAATACGCCGCCGACGTTGAAGGCCGTTTGCAGCGCCGTATCGAAGCGATTCTTGGCCCGGTGGTCGGGAACAGCAACGTTCACGCGCAGGTGACCGCACAGATCGACTTCGCCAATAAAGAGCAGACCGAAGAGCAGTACAGCCCGAACGGCGACGCCTCGCAGGCGGTGATGCGCTCGCGCCAGATCAATTCTAACGAGCAGATTGGCGGTCAGTATCCTGGCGGCGTGCCGGGTGCGCTCTCTAACCAGCCTGCCCCGGCGAACGCGGCGCCAATCTCTACGCCGCCGGCGAATCAGCAGAACGGTCAACAAAATGGTCAGCAGAATACCCAGCAGACCACCTCAACGGCGAACAGCGCGGGTCCGCGTACCACCAGCCGTAACGAGACCACAAACTACGAAGTCGACCGTACGATTCGTCACACCAAGCTGAACGTGGGCGACATCCAGCGCCTGTCCGTTGCGGTAGTGGTGAACTACAAAACCCTGCCGGACGGTAAGCCTCTGCCGCTGACCGCCGAGCAGATGAAACAGATCGAAGACCTGACCCGCGAGGCGATGGGCTACTCGGAAAAACGTGGCGACACCCTCAACGTGGTGAACTCACCGTTCAACTCGGTTGATGAAACCGGTGGGGAACTGCCGTTCTGGCAACAGCAGGCGTTTATCGATCAGCTGATGTCTGCCGGTCGCTGGCTGCTGGTGCTGATTGTGGCATGGCTGCTGTGGCGCAAGGGTGTGCGTCCTCAGCTTCAGCGTCGTGCTGCCGCAGAGAAAGCCGCGCTTGAGCAGATGAATACGCGTCAGGAAGTGGAAGAAGCCGTTGAGGTTCGCCTGAGCACAGACGAACAAATGCAGCAGCGCCGCGCTAACCAGCGTATGGGGGCTGAAGTGATGAGTCAACGTATTCGCGAAATGTCAGATAACGATCCGCGCGTTGTGGCGCTGGTCATCCGCGGGTGGATGGGTAACGAACATGAGTAATACGCTTACGGGCACCGATAAAAGCGTCATCCTGCTGATGACCATTGGCGAAGACCGCGCGGCAGAGGTGTTCAAACACCTCTCCCAGCGGGAGGTCCAGATCCTCAGCGCGGCGATGGCTAACGTGCGTCAGATTTCCAATAAACAGCTGACCGAGGTGCTGGCCGAGTTTGAGCAGGAAGCCGAACAGTTTGCGGCGCTCAACGTCAACGCCAACGAATACCTGCGCTCGGTGCTGGTCAAGGCGCTCGGCGAAGAGCGTGCGGCCAGCCTGCTGGAAGATATTCTGGAAACCCGCGATACCGCCAGCGGCATCGAAACGCTCAACTTTATGGAGCCGCAGAGCGCCGCCGACCTTATTCGCGACGAGCATCCGCAGATCATCGCGACTATCCTGGTTCACCTCAAGCGCGGCCAGGCGGCGGATATTCTGGCGCTGTTCGAAGAGCGCCTGCGTCACGACGTGATGCTGCGTATCGCCACCTTCGGCGGTGTCCAGCCAGCGGCGCTGGCGGAGCTGACCGAAGTGCTGAACAACCTGCTCGACGGCCAGAACCTCAAGCGCAGCAAAATGGGCGGCGTGAGAACGGCGGCGGAGATCATCAACCTGATGAAAACCCAGCAGGAAGAGGCGGTCATTACCGCGGTTCGCGAGTTCGACGGCGAGCTGGCACAGAAAATTATCGACGAGATGTTCCTGTTCGAAAACCTGGTCGAAGTGGACGATCGCAGCATCCAGCGCCTGCTTCAGGAAGTGGACTCCGAATCGCTGCTTATCGCCCTCAAGGGTGCCGAACAGCCGCTGCGCGAGAAGTTCCTGCGCAACATGTCCCAGCGTGCCGCCGATATCCTGCGCGACGACCTGGCCAACCGCGGCCCGGTGCGTCTGTCCCAGGTGGAAAACGAACAGAAAGCGATCCTGCTTATCGTTCGTCGTCTGGCAGAAACCGGCGAGATGGTGATCGGCAGCGGGGACGATACCTATGTCTAATGAGCTGCCGTGGAAGCGCTGGACGCCTGACGATCTGGCCCCTCCTCTCACCGAGTTCGTCCCTGCCATGACCTCGCCCGACGAGGGCGAAGTCGGCGAGGAGCCCCCCGTGCTCAGCGAAGAAGAGCAGCGCGCGCAGATGCTTGCACAGATGCAAATGCAGGCGCACGAGCAGGGGTTCAACGCGGGAATGAACGAAGGACGGCAGCAGGGCCACCAGCAGGGTTATCAGGAAGGGCTGGCCCAGGGTCTTGAGCAAGGGATCGAGCAGGCGCGCCAGCAGCAGGCACCACTTCACGCCCGGATGCAGCAGCTGGTCAGCGAGTTCCAGAATACCCTGGACGCGCTGGACAGCGTGATCGCCTCGCGCCTGATGCAGATGGCGCTGGAGGCCGCGCGTCAGGTGATCGGTCAGACCCCGACGGTCGATAACTCGGCGTTAATCAAACAGATTCAGGGCCTGCTCCAGCAGGAGCCGCTGTTTAGCGGTAAACCCCAGCTGCGCGTTCATCCGGACGATTTGCAGCGCGTTGAAGAAAGCCTCGGCGCGACCCTCAGCCTGCACGGCTGGCGCCTGCGCGGGGATCCGTCGTTACACCACGGCGGATGCAAAGTCTCTGCCGACGAGGGCGATCTGGACGCCAGCGTCGCCACCCGCTGGCAGGAACTGTGCCGCCTGGCGGCACCGGGAGTCGTCTGATGACCGCACGCCTCACGCGCTGGCTCACCACGCTCGATAACTTCGAAACGAAGATGGCTCAGCTGCCGTCCGTGCGTCGTTACGGGCGGTTGACCCGTGCAACGGGTCTGGTGCTGGAAGCCACCGGCCTGCAACTGCCCCTCGGCGCGACCTGCGTCATTGAACGCCAGGACGGGAGCGAAACCCGCGAAGTAGAAAGCGAAGTGGTGGGCTTTAACGGCCAGCGCCTGTTTCTGATGCCGCTTGAAGAGGTCGAGGGCATTCTGCCCGGCGCGCGCGTGTATGCGAAAAACATCGCGGGCGACGGTCTGCAAAGCGGCAAACAGCTGCCGCTCGGCCCGGCGCTGCTGGGCCGCGTGCTCGACGGCAGCGGCAAGCCGCTCGATGGGCTCCCCTCCCCCGACACCACCGAAACCGGGGCGCTGATCACCCAGCCGTTCAACCCGCTGCAACGAACCCCTATCGAACACGTGCTGGATACCGGCGTGCGCCCGATCAACGCCCTGCTGACCGTCGGTCGCGGGCAGCGTATGGGGCTGTTTGCCGGTTCCGGCGTCGGTAAATCGGTGCTGCTCGGCATGATGGCGCGCTACACCCAGGCGGACGTGATCGTCGTGGGGCTGATCGGCGAGCGTGGTCGTGAAGTAAAAGACTTTATCGAAAACATTCTCGGTGCCGAAGGTCGCGCCCGCTCGGTGGTGATTGCCGCCCCTGCGGACGTGTCCCCGCTGCTGCGAATGCAGGGTGCCGCCTACGCCACCCGTATTGCCGAAGATTTTCGCGACCGTGGGCAGCACGTCCTGCTGATCATGGACTCGCTCACCCGCTACGCGATGGCGCAGCGTGAAATCGCTCTGGCGATCGGCGAACCGCCCGCAACCAAAGGCTATCCACCGTCGGTGTTTGCCAAGCTGCCCGCGCTGGTTGAGCGTGCGGGGAACGGCATCAGCGGCGGCGGCTCGGTCACCGCGTTTTATACGGTACTGACCGAAGGCGATGACCAGCAGGATCCGATTGCCGACTCCGCGCGTGCGATCCTCGACGGTCACATCGTGCTGTCGCGGCGGCTGGCGGAAGCCGGGCACTATCCGGCCATCGATATTGAAGCCTCGATCAGCCGTGCGATGACGGCGCTGATTAGCGAGCCGCATTACGCCCGCGTGCGTAACTTCAAACAGCTGCTTTCCAGCTTCCAGCGTAACCGCGATCTGGTAAGCGTGGGCGCGTATGCCAAAGGCAGCGACCCGATGCTCGACAAGGCGATTACGCTCTGGCCGCAGCTGGAGGCGTTTCTGCAACAGGGTATTTTCGAACGTGCCGACTGGGAAGATTCGATCCAGGCTCTGGAGCTGATTTTCCCGCAGGTGTAACACAGGTGGAGGGCGAAGGTCATGGCGCAAAACAGCGCGTTATCAACGCTAAAAGATCTGGCTGAAAAAGAGGTGGACGATGCCGCATTGCAGCTTGGCGCAATGCGCCGTGGGTGCCAGCAGGCTGAAGAGCAGTTGAAGATGTTAATCGACTATCAGCATGAGTATCGCACCAACCTCAATACCGACATGACGCAGGGCATTGGCAGCCAGCGCTGGATCAACTATCAGCAGTTTATCCAGACGCTCGAAAAGGCGATTGAACAGCATCGCCTGCAACTGAACCAGTGGACGCAAAAAGTCGATACCGCGCTCAACTTCTGGCGCGAGAAAAAGCAGCGGCTACAGGCCTGGCAAACCTTGCAGGACCGGCAGGTAGCGGCAACGACCCTGGCGGAAAACCGCCTCGATCAGAAAAAAATGGATGAGTTTGCCCAGCGCGCATCAATGAGGAAACCTGAATGATCACACTGCAACAACTGCTGATGACCGACAGCGACCCGTCTGGCGGCACGCAGACCGGGAAAGGCACCGAGGGTGCGCAAGACTTTCTCTCTCTGCTGGCGGGCGCGCTGACCGAGTCCACCGGCCAGGGCAAGGATGCGCCGCTCACGTTAGCCGATCTGAAAGCCGCCGGAAGCAAGCTCGCAAAGGTGGCGCAGGATAAAAATGCCGACAGCCCTCTGGCGGCGAAAATCGCCGATCTGCTGGCGCGCCAGGCACCGCTTGCCGCCGATGACACGGCGCAGGCGACCTCCCTGCAAAGCCTGGTCTCCGGGCTGGTGCCTGCCACCCACGGCGATGCGCTGAAAAGCCTGACCCAGACGGCGGCAAAAGAGGACGCGAAAACCGACCTGAATGACGAAGAGCTGGCGGGCTTAAGCGCGCTGATGGCGATGCTGCCGCACCAGCAGGCCGCTATGCCCGTAACCACAGCGCCAAAAGCAGAAGGTGTCGCTACTCAGGCATTGACCGCCTCGGCTATGACCCAGAGCGGCAGTGGACAACAGCCCCTGCTGAACAACGCCACCAACGCGGGCCATGAAAAGACCCTGGCGCAATTCCAGCCTGTGGCAGCTGATGCGAATAACGCGCCGCTGACCCCGGCGGTCGCCGCTGCGGTGGAAAAAACCGATCTCACCGCGCAGTCTACCGCCACCAGCCCAACGGCCACGCTGGCCCCTGTCGTGGGCGCACAGCCCGCCTCTCAGCCTGCCGCGACCGTGGCAACGGCCCCGGTGCTGAGCCAGCCGCTGGGGACGCCCGAGTGGCAGCAAAATCTGAGCCAGCACATCACCCTGTTCACCCGTCAGGGCCAGCAGACGGCGGAGCTTCGCCTGCATCCGGAAGATCTGGGTCAGGTGCAGATTTCCCTCAAGCTTGATGACAACCAGGCCCAGCTCCAGATGGTGTCACCGCACAGCCACGTGCGCGCGGCGCTGGAAGCGGCGATACCGATGCTGCGCACGTCGCTGGCGGAAAGCGGTATTCAGCTGTCGCAAAGCAGCGTCAGCAGCGAGAGTTTCTCCGGCCAGCAGCAGTCTGCTTCCCAGCAGCAGCACCAGTCTTCACGCTCCGGCCAGCAGGGGTTTAACGACGAAAGCGATGAACTGCTGGCCGTCCCGGCCTCCCTGCAATCCGCCGCGCGGGGTAACGGGGCCGTAGATATCTTTGCCTAAACGCCAGAGGTAGCGTGATTATCCCCGTCTTTTCCACGCTTTGAGATAAGGCGGACACGGGATAATCACTCTATTAAGCAGTACCCAAACAGGAAGCTCGTATCAGATGACTGACTCCGCAATCACCAAAAAAAGCAAGCGCTCCATCTGGATCCCGCTGCTGGTGTTGATCACGCTCGCCGCCTGCGCCACCGCTGGCTATAGTTACTGGCGTATGCAGCAGGAACCGAACACCGCCGCTGCCAAAGCTGAACCGACACCGCCGCCGATCCCGGTCTTCTTCCCGCTGGATACCTTTACCGTAAACCTGGGCGATGCGGATCGTGTGCTTTACGTCGGCATCACGCTGCGCCTGAAAGACGAAGCGACCCGTTCTCGTCTGAACGATTACCTTCCTGAAGTGCGCAGCCGTCTGCTGCTGCTGTTCTCTCGTCAGGATGCTTCTACCCTTGCCACCGACGACGGCAAGCAAAAGCTGGTCGAGGCCATTAAGCAGACGCTGGCCACGCCGCTGGTAAACGGCCAACCTAAGCAGGAAGTCACTGACGTTCTGTATACAGCCTTCATTCTGCGGTAACGACATGGGCGACAGTATTCTTTCTCAGGCAGAAATCGATGCGCTGCTCAACGGCGACAGCGATAAAAACGACGATCCCAAGCCGGGTGTGACGGGCGATGACAATATTCGTCCCTATGACCCGAACACCCAGCGTCGCGTGGTGCGCGAGCGTCTTCAGGCGCTGGAGATCATCAACGAACGTTTTGCGCGACAGTTCCGTATGGGGCTGTTCAACCTGCTGCGCCGTAGCCCGGATATCACCGTTGGGGCGATCCGCATTCAGCCGTATCACGAGTTTGCCCGCAACCTGCCGGTGCCAACCAACCTTAACCTGATCCATCTGAAACCGCTGCGCGGCACCGGGCTGGTGGTGTTCTCCCCAAGCCTGGTCTTCATCGCGGTGGATAACCTGTTCGGCGGCGACGGTCGTTTCCCGACAAAAGTGGAAGGCCGCGAGTTTACCCACACCGAACAGCGCGTCATCAACCGCATGCTGAAGCTGGCGCTGGAGTCCTACAGCGACGCCTGGAAAGCGATTAACCCGCTCGACGTGGAGTACGTCCGTTCCGAAATGCAGGTGAAGTTCACCAACATCACCACCTCGCCGAACGACATCGTGGTGAACACG
This sequence comes from Enterobacter sp. 186315, assembly GCF_053290175.1. Lineage (NCBI taxonomy): Bacteria > Pseudomonadati > Pseudomonadota > Gammaproteobacteria > Enterobacterales > Enterobacteriaceae > Enterobacter > Enterobacter sp. 186315. Next base: position 43,197 of record NZ_JBPTTK010000022.1, read on the forward strand.
CCGTTCCACGTGGAGATCGGCAACCTGACCGGTGAGTTTAATATCTGCCTGCCGTTCAGCATGATCGAGCCGCTGCGCGAGCTGCTGGTGAACCCGCCGCTGGAGAACTCCCGCAACGAAGACCAGAACTGGCGTGAAAACCTGGTGCGCCAGGTGCAGCACTCCCAGCTTGAGCTGGTGGCGAGCTTCGCCGATATCCCGCTGCGGTTATCCCAGATCCTGAAATTACAGCCCGGCGACGTTCTGCCGATAGAAAAACCCGACCGCATAATCGCCCACGTCGATGGCGTACCCGTGCTGACAAGCCAGTACGGCACCATCAACGGCCAGTATGCGTTACGCGTTGAGCACTTGATCAACCCGATATTGAATTCGCTGAATGAGGAACAGCCCAAATGAGTGACATGAACAATCCGTCCGATGAAAACAGCGGAGCACTGGACGATCTGTGGGCTGACGCGTTAAACGAGCAACAATCCACCCCGAGCAAAAGCGCGGCGGATGCGGTCTTCCAGCAGTTGGGCGGCGGTGACGTCAGCGGCACCTTGCAGGATATCGACCTGATCATGGACATCCCGGTCAAGCTGACCGTGGAGCTGGGCCGTACCCGCATGACCATCAAAGAGCTGCTGCGCCTGACGCAGGGTTCCGTGGTGGCGCTGGACGGTCTGGCCGGTGAGCCGCTGGATATCCTGATCAACGGCTATCTGATTGCTCAGGGTGAAGTGGTCGTTGTTGCCGATAAATACGGCGTGCGTATCACGGACATCATCACCCCGTCCGAACGTATGCGTCGCCTGAGCCGTTAAGCATGAAAACCGAGGCAACCGTATCACAGCCCTCTGACGTTCCCGGTTCGCCCCTGCTCCAGGTGAGCGGCGCGCTGTTCGGAATCATTGCCTTCATTTTGATTGCCGCGTGGCTGGCAAAGCGCTTCGGGCTGGCGGGGAAAACCGCCGCCGCGCGCGGCCTTAAGGTCAGCGCCAGCACCTCGCTTGGGCCGCGCGAGCGCGTGGTCATCGTGGACGTGGACGATGCCCGGCTGGTGCTGGGCGTGACCGCCTCCAGCATCAACGTATTACACACGCTGCCCCCCGCGCCGGTCACGGTCGACGAGGCTGCACAAGCCCCTGCGGATTTTCAGTCCGTCATGAAGAGTTTGCTTAAGCGTTCCGGGAGATCCTGATGCGCCGCCTGTTATCCCTCTCGCTTACCGGCCTGTTCCTGTTTGCTCCCGCCGTCTACGCCCAGTTGCCGGGTCTGATATCCACCCCAACGGCGGGCGGCGGCCAGAGCTGGTCGCTCCCGGTGCAAACGCTGGTCTTTATCACCTCGCTGACCTTTATTCCGGCCATTTTGCTGATGATGACCAGCTTTACGCGCATCATCATCGTCTTCGGCCTGCTGCGAAACGCGCTCGGCACGCCGTCCGCGCCGCCTAACCAGGTGCTGCTCGGCCTGGCGCTGTTTTTGACCTTTTTTATTATGTCGCCGGTTATCGATAAAATTTATACCGACGCCTATCAGCCCTTCAGTGAAGACAAAATCTCCATGCAGGTGGCGCTGGAGAAAGGCGCGCAGCCGCTGCGCGAGTTTATGCTGCGCCAGACCCGCGAGGCCGACTTAGCCCTGTTCGCCCGTCTGGCGAATACCGGGGAGCTTCAGGGGCCGGAAGCGGTGCCGATGCGAATTCTGCTTCCGGCTTACGTCACCAGCGAGCTAAAAACCGCGTTCCAGATTGGCTTTACCATTTTTATTCCGTTCCTGATCATCGACCTGGTGATCGCCAGCGTGCTGATGGCGCTCGGGATGATGATGGTGCCACCGGCCACTATCGCCCTGCCCTTTAAGATCATGCTCTTTGTGCTGGTGGACGGCTGGCAGCTGCTGGTCAGCTCGCTGGCGCAGAGTTTCTACAGTTGAGGAGCGCGCAATGACGCCTGAATCGGTCATGATGATGGGCACGGAGGCGATGAAGGTCGCGATTGCCGTTGCCGCCCCGCTGCTGCTGGTTGCGCTGGTCACCGGTCTGGTGATCAGCATTTTGCAGGCCGCCACGCAGATTAACGAAATGACGCTGTCGTTTATCCCGAAAATCATCGCCGTGTTCGTGGCGATTATCGTGGCCGGGCCGTGGATGCTCAATTTGCTGCTCGACTACATGCGTAACCTGTTCACCAATCTGCCGTACATCATCGGCTGATACGACGATGCTGCACATTACCAGCGACCAGTGGGTTCAGTGGGTGGGGGTTTACTTCTGGCCGCTGCTGCGCATTATGGCGCTGATCTCAACCGCCCCGCTGCTGAGCGAAAAGTCGATTCCGAAGCGGGTCAAGGTCGGGCTGGGCATCGTCATCACTATAATCGTCGCCCCGTCGCTGCCTCCGGTGGATATTCCGATTGTCTCGGCAAACGCCATCTGGGTGGCGATGCAGCAGGTGATGATTGGCGTGGCCGTGGGCTTTACCATGCAGCTGGCGTTTGCCGCCGTGCGTACCGCCGGGGAGCTTATCGGCCTGCAAATGGGCTTATCCTTCGCCACCTTCGTCGATCCGGGCAGCCACCTGAACATGCCGGTGCTGGCGCGTATTATCGATCTGCTGGCGATGCTGCTGTTTTTAACGTTCAACGGCCACCTGTGGCTGATTTCCATGCTGGTGGATACCTTCCACACCCTGCCGATTGGCGAGTCCCCGGTGAACAGCAACGCCTTCCTGGCGCTGGTGCGTGCCGCCGGGCTGATTTTCCTCAACGGCCTGATGCTGGCGCTCCCCATCATTACGCTGCTGCTTACGGTCAACCTCGCTTTAGGATTATTGAACAGAATGGCCCCGCAGCTGTCGGTATTTGTGATCGGTTTTCCGGTAACGCTGACGGTCGGTCTGTTATTAATGTCATTACTGATGCCCCTTATCGCCCCGTTCTGTGAACATTTATTCAGCGAGATATTCAACCTGTTAGCGGATATTGTCAGCGAATTACCTCGTAAATAATAACCCGTACTCTTTTTATTGTTTTCCTAAGGATATTCTTAAAATAAAACCTTAAAAACATCTACCAGGATATATCTGACGCGGTTTAATTGTTTCTAAGCACCTCACAATACTTAATATTTACTTTACTTTAAGATGATTCCTGGCAAATTATACGTAACTTTACGGGATAGTGAGTCCGCCTGAAAGACTTTGTCATGCTCACAGGTTTATTACGTTTTTCCATCCCGTATGGCTGTTTATGAGCTCTCAGGCAGATGGTGAATTATCGTTACGCATTGAGTGAGGGTATGCCATGTCAACGATCATTATGGATTTATGCAGCTACACCCGGCTAGGGTTAACCGGGTACCTGGCAAGCAGAGGGGTACGAAAAAGAGACATCAACGATATCCACACCGTTGATGAACTTGCAACCGCTTGTGAAGCACTTAAGCCAGGCGTGGTGTTTATTAATGAGGACTGTTTTATTCACGATCCAGCCAACAGTCAGCACATTAAGCAAATCATTAATCAGCATCCTGATACCCTGTTTATTGTTTTTATGGCGATCGCAAATATCCATTTCGACGAATATTTGTTGGTCCGTAAAAATTTATTGATCAGTTCTAAGTCAATTAAGCCCGAGTCGCTGGATGACATTTTGGGTGATTATTTGAATAAAGAAGTTAAGAATGTAGGGGTGGTTAACTTGCCCACGCTATCATTAAGCAGAACTGAATCGAGTATGTTACGGATGTGGATGGCTGGACAAGGGACAATTCAGATTTCTGACCAGATGAATATTAAAGCGAAAACCGTGTCGTCGCATAAAGGAAATATTAAGCGGAAAATTAAAACGCATAATAAGCAAGTGATCTATCATGTGGTTCGTCTGACCGATAATGTCACCAACGGCATTTTCGTCAATATGCGCTAATCAGATTCTTACCTTCGTACTCTACCTTTGATCTCTGGCCTCGCCAGAGATTTTTGCATTGAATTTTGCCTAAAAACGCAGATGCCGGGCACGCGAATCGCCGCCCGACACGTCGTTATTCTGCGGATTCCACAAAGATCCCATCCGGATGCCCCACCTCGTTGAAGAACCAGATCCCAAGCGGGTAGTCCTCCAGCGATACCAGGTACATTACGCCCTCACTAAACTCTTCAATTGCCAGCACCACGCCAGGGCGGCGCGGCCCACCGTCCGTTTTGACGGTTACCCGATCGTTGACCTTCATAGCTTCCTCCTGTGGTTTTGAGCCAGTGTAGAACAATTCGCAACAACTCACATCGCCGCCCGGCGCGAATGGCGTTTTTCTGTGCGGTCTATACTTATCAATGGACACGAAAGAATGAGGTATCCGTAATGAAGACCGACAAAGAGTACAGCGACACCATTAAACGGGACGTTGAGGTGGACGTCGATGCCCTGCTTGCCGCTATCAATGAGGTTAGCGAGTCCGAGGTGCGCCGCGCCGAGGATGGTTCCGATAAAGTCATGGTCAACGGCAGGGACTACCACACCTACCGCGAGCTGGCCGAAGCCTTCGAGCTGGACATCCATGACTTCAGCGTGTCTGAAGCCAACCGCTAGGCGAAAAAAATCCCGGTCATGGGGATGACCGGGATCAAGCTTGCTTATGCAAGAAGCACTTGAAAATTCGTTACACCAGGAAATCTGATGTGCGTTCCACATTATCGCCATCAATTTTGCAAAACAAGGATATATTCTTGATATGCATATCATCTTTTGTAGATATTCGTATTTGAAATGAGAATCATCGCAGGCCGTTAGCGGGTTGTGCGGGATCGTTACCGCAGTATGGCCGTTTTTCCCGGCATTTCTTTTAGGAATATTCTTAGGTTGTGCGTTTTATCTTAACCGGAGTCGTTATGCTTTCACTACAGGACCCTCTGCTGATTTTTACCGACCTTGACGGTACGCTGCTGGATATCCACACCTATGACTGGCAGGAAGCGCGGCCGTGGCTGGAGAGACTTCAGAACGGTCAAATCCCGGTCATTCTCTGTAGCAGCAAAACGGCGGCGGAAATAATGGCCATCCAGGAGGACCTGGGCCTGACCGGCTTGCCCTTTATTGCCGAAAACGGCGCGGTGATTCAGCTGGACTCGCGCTGGAACACCCATCCCTCATCGCCCCGCATCATTGCCGGAAAATCTCACGATGACATTCGGGCAATAATTGACCCGGCGCGGCTGGAGGCAGGCTACAAATTCACCACCTTTGATGACGTTGACGAGCGCGTCATTGAGGAGTGGACCGGACTGAACCGCACCCGCGCCCTGCTGGCGCGCAGGCATGAAGCGTCGGTGACTCTCATCTGGCGCGACAGCGACGAGCAGATGGCGCGCTTTGAAGAGACATTAGCCCGACACGGCCTGAAAATGGTTCAGGGCGCCCGCTTCTGGCACGTCCTCGACGCCGGCCAGGGTAAAGACCGTGCGGTTAAGTGGTTAATCGAGCAGTACCGCACGCTGGAGGGGTTAACGCCCACCACGCTGGGGCTGGGGGATGGGCCTAACGATGCGCCGCTTCTGGATAGCGTAGATTTCGCTGTAGTCGTAAAAGGCATAAACCGGCACGGCGTGCCGCTAAAAGATGATAACCCGCATCGGGTGTACCACACCGCCCTTCCCGGCCCGGCAGGCTGGCATGAAGGGCTGGATCACTTCCTGACCTCATCGTCGCGCACCACCTGATTGCGTCCGCGCCGTTTGGCCTGATAAAGCCTTGCGTCGGCGATCGACTGGAGCTGCTCGAAATCGTAGTTGCCTTTCTCATGCGCGCAGCTTACCCCGAGCGAGGCGCTCACGCGGAGGGTGGTGCTCTTTTTCACCAGGATCTCTTTGCTGTTAATGTGCTGGCGGATCCGCTCGGCAATTTCCGTCGCCTGCGGCAGCGCGATGCCGGGCAGCACCACGCAAAACTCTTCGCCCCCCACGCGCCCGGCCACGTCGTTACCGCGCAGCCCGCTGGCAATCAGCCCCGCCGCGTGCGACAGCACCTTATCCCCCGCCTGATGACCGAAGCGGTCGTTGATGCTCTTAAAATGGTCGAGGTCTATCTGGATGACCGAATAGGGCAGTAGCTGCTGCTCGCACTTCTTCGCCAGGATTTTCGCGCGCTCAAACAGCGCCCCGCGATTGTTGAGCCGGGTCAGCGGATCGTGCCACGCCTGCCATTGCAGCGTGCTCTGAAGCGCGTACATGTTGCTGACCATACGGCGGATCACCAGCCAGGAGATCAGCAGCATGGCGCTAAACAGCGCCCACAGCAGCGCGAGGACGATACTGATGCTGCCAAAATCACCGCGCACGCCGTCGTGCAGCGTATGAACGCGCAGCATCACGCCATCGAAATGGTCGAGCCGCTCCCAGCTCACGAAGCGGCTGCCCAGACGCAGGCTGCCGTGGGTGTCGCCTGCAATGGCGCTGGCTATCTGCGCCAGTTCGGGCTGATCGAAACGGTTGAGTTCGGTCGCGCCGTTCGCCGATGAGGCAATCAGGTTCAGCCGGGTGTCGTACAGCTGATACTCACCCTCCGAGCGGTCAGAGGTGGCATCGCGCAGCAGACGCTGCATGGTCCTGAGGGAGAAATCCATCGCCACCACGCCATACCAGTGATGGTCGTAGTAGATAGGCACGCTGGCGGTGATCGCCTGCTCGTTGCCGGTCCAGGTGGACGGAGGCGAGATAAACCAGCGCACGGCGCGGGAGCGGTTTTCACGCTCAGACTGCTGGGTGAACCACTGCTGGGTAACCAGCTGATAGTAGCGAGGCACGATGTCGTTCGCCTCGGAAGCGGTATCGGTGGCGACATAAAACCCGGCGCGTGACACGTACACGATCCGCTCCTCCCGCCGGGTATTGGAGCCCAGACGCAGTAAATAGCCCAGCTCCAGCGCGGCAGACAGCTCGTTATTGGTGAGCGTATCGTCGCGGTTAAGCAGCGTGGTTTTTTCGACAAACTCGTCGGAGACACCGTTTATCGGCAAGGTGCGATCTTTGTCGACCGCCAGCTGCCAGGCAGGGATAGTGCGCAATTTCTGAAAATGTGACACCGCATCGTGCAGCACGTTGAAGGAGAGCGGCATGTGCAGCGCATCGTTCATACCGTGGCGGAAAAACAGCAGCTTATCGACGCTGAACTGGAGCTGCCTGTCGAGGGAGCTGGCGACGGTTTCGAGATGGTTACGCTGGCTGGCGATATACGCCCCTTCCAGCACCACCACTTCGCGCCAGGTCAGCAGCGTGGAGAAGATAAGCACCACCAGAAAACAGAGGTTAACAATCAGGCCGGGATTGCTGCGCTTTTGCAGCCATTGCAGAAAAGTTCGTTTCACAACATAGGTATCGCGCTGCACACACACTCCCTGATGGCTACCCCACATCCCTCGCGCCCTCTTCCGTGCGCGAAAACATGCAGTACGATAAACCGATTCACCAGTAAAAACGCCCGGACAGGCCGGGCGTTACGTGATTAAGCCTTGTCGCGCTGTTGCCGCCCTTCTCCTGGCAACAGCTCGTCCTCACGAAAAGCCTCCCGCTTGATGCCAAAACCATCGTGCCACCGACACTCCACCATACCGCTGGAGTACCCGGTGACGATCATGCGTGGACCGCCATTCTTGGGCTTAACTTCATCACTGACCAAAAAGACCATACCTGCTTCCTCTATCAGGGTGAAACTGTTTCAATTTAGTCGAGGAATGGCCTTTTTGCATCATGAAATCCCAGACAATTAATGCGACTTTCCGCGCACTTTTTCAATGCCTTTCACAACCGCGACGACAATTGCGCCAATGATAAAACCGATGACAAGATTAACCAGCACAGGCAGAATGGCCGCTACCACCGCGCCCTGAGCCGTGGCGAAATGTTCAATCGCGTGATGCAGCGGCGCGATCCCATGCACCACGATACCGCCGCCGACGAGGAACATTGCCAGCGTGCCGACCACGGACAAAATCTTCATCAGCCAGGGAGCAAGCACCAGTAACGCCTTGCCCACCGCCTGCGCGATGGCGCTGGATTTATCCGCCAGCCAGTACCCCATATCGTCCAGCTTCACGATGATCCCCACCAGGCCATACACCCCAACGGTCACCAGAATGGCGATGCCGGAGAGGATCAGCACCTGATTGAGCAGCGGTGATTCCGATACGATCCCCAGGGTGATGGCGACGATTTCCGCCGACAGGATAAAGTCGGTGCGAATCGCGCCTTTGATTTTATCGCGCTCAAACGCTTTAGGATCTTGCGCGGCAACCGCCTCAAGACGCTGCTGGCGCGCCTGCGGCGTTTCCTTCTCCTTGCGGGCGGCAAAGGTATCCAGCACCTTCTCCACCCCTTCGAAACAGAGGAATGCCCCGCCGACCATCAGCAGCGGCGTAATCGCCCAGGGGATAAAGGCGCTGATCAGCAGCGCCAGCGGAACCAGTATGACCTTGTTAAGAAACGATCCCTTTGCCACGCCCCAGACGACCGGCAGTTCGCGGTTTGCCCGCACTCCGGTCACCTGCTGAGCATTGAGCGATAAATCATCCCCCAGCACCCCGGCGGTCTTTTTCGCCGCCAGTTTTCCCATGACTGAAATGTCATCCAGTAAGGTGGCAATATCATCAAGCAATGTTAATAAGCTACTTCCTGCCAAAATCTCTATCCTTCTTTTTTTGGTAATTAAGTGAATAGTATGGAACAAAAGGTGAAACCCGGAAACAGGCACATCAAGTCAACAAAAAATTCACATCCCCCACACAATTAAAGCACTCGCCAGCGGGATAGTTTTCACGTTTACTATGAGCGAACTTTTTATTCCGTCGCGAGGGACTATGCGTTTCCGGCAATTATTACCGCTCACTGGAGCGCTTTTTGCGCTGTATATCATCTGGGGTTCAACCTATTTCGTTATCCGTATCGGCGTGGAGAGCTGGCCGCCGCTGATGATGGCGGGGATCCGTTTTCTTTCTGCGGGCGTTCTGCTTACCGCGTTTTTACTGCTGCGCGGCCATAAGCTGCCTCCGCTGCGCCCGATGCTGAACGCGGCCCTGATTGGCCTGCTGCTGCTGGCGGTGGGTAACGGCGCGGTCACCATCGCCGAGCACCAGAACGTTCCCTCCGGCATTGCCGCGGTGGTGGTGGCTACCGTGCCGCTGTTTACCCTCTGCTTTAGCCGTCTGTTCGGCATCCGCACCCGCAAGCTTGAGTGGATGGGGATCGGCATCGGGCTGGCGGGCATTATCCTGCTCAACAGCGGCGGCAACCTGAGCGGCAACCCGTGGGGTGCGCTGATCATCATGATCGGCTCGATGAGCTGGGCGTTCGGTTCCGTGCTCGGGTCACGCATTGAACTGCCAACGGGCATGATGGCGGGCGCGATCGAGATGCTCGCGGCAGGTATTGTGCTGCTGATCGGCTCGGCGCTGACGGGTGAAACCCTGACGGCGATGCCGGACGTATCGGGCTTCCTGGCGGTGGGGTATCTGGCAATTTTCGGCTCTGTTATCGCCATCAACGCCTATATGTTCCTGATCCGCAACGTTTCGCCTGCGGTGGCAACCAGCTATGCCTACGTTAACCCGGTGGTTGCCGTCCTACTGGGAACCGGATTTGCGGGCGAAACGCTCTCGTCGGTGGAATGGCTGGCGCTCGGGGTGATTATTCTGGCGGTGGTGCTGGTGACGCTTGGCAAGTATTTGCTGCCCGCTAAGCCTGTGGTGGCGCCCTGTGGGGCAGAGAAACCGTAATCCCCTGCGTATCGATCTGCGCGGTCTGACCGCCGCCGCAGATCCACTCCTCCAGCCGCTCGGTCAACTCGACGTCACTCAGCTTCAGCCTGCCGCGCAGGGCGCATTCCCAGACCACCATCACCCGCCAGCCCTGCGAAAGCAGCGCGTCAATGTCCCGCTTATCCCGCTCTACGTTTTTGCCGATTTTCTCCAGCCAGAACTCGGTGCGGGTCGCCGGGACTTTAAAAAGGTAGCAGTCGTGATGATGCCAGAAGCAGCCGTGGGTAAAGAGAATGCACTGATACTGATCGATAACGAAATCAGGACGCCCGGCAAGCGCGGCATCCTGCACCCGAAAGTCAAACCCGGCCTGGCCGAGCAGCCCTGCCAGGCGCTTTTCTATGGCGGTGTCACGCGTGCCAATCGCCCGCATGTTTTTACTGCGGGTGGCCTTATCGTGTACGTCCGCCATCGACGGCCTCACTTTCGCGCAGCGCCACGGCCTGCCTGATGCGCGAGGACAGCAGTTTCGCCACCGCCGCAAACGCTGGCACCACCACCGAGTTACCAAACTGGCGGTAGGCCTGGGTGTCCGACACCGGAATGCGGAAGCTGTAACCCTGTAGCGATTCAAACCCCATCAGCCGCGCGCACTCGCGCGGGGTTAGGCGGCGCGGGCGATGGCGCTGATTTTCAGGGTCGTCAAAATTCTGCTCGCCCAGCGCCTTGTTCCAGCCTCTGTCGATCAGAATTTCCGCGCCGTCTTTATTACTTGTAGATTCAAGCATAAGCACCATACTTTGTAGATTTAAAAAAAATGACAATCAATCAGTAGGAGTTGCAATGAGTCTAAACCGGAAGAAAACCTTAAGACAAGTTACCATGACAAGGGTCACACATGTAAACGACCCCGAGGGGGAGCTCGTTGAGCTTGATTCAAAGAACTCATACTCAAAAAAGGCTGAGCCGCCCATTAAAGTAAATGGGAAGATAATCAAAAGTTATAACTATAACTACTTCCCAATAATCTTAAACAAAGATGGTTCGCCATGGCGAGAGGGTGTTTTATACATAATTTCAAAAGCAAATAGCGATTTTAACTATAAAATATCAACTTATCACAGCATCATGTCAGATTTAACTCACTTCAAAAATTATATTGATGATAATAATATAGATATGTTTAGCTTTCCTAAAATGAAATTATTACGGCCGACATATCGGTACAGGAATTATTTACTCCTTCTTGTTCAAAATGATGAACTTAGTTCTCACACAGCAAAAAGAAGAGTATCTTCAATGATTAAATTTTATCGCTACCTAACTGAGGAAAATCACTTTAAGCCATCATACCCGCTCTGGAATGAAAGTGACTTATATATAAAAACCCATGATTCCAAGGGTTCTGTATTCCATCTAAAAAAAATCTCCACTGATTTAAAAATAAAAAACATCCCTAATGATGATCCTTTTTCTAACGAGATAATCGATGAAGGCAGACTAAGACCTTTACCTAAACAAGAGCAATTAGCATTAATTGATACAATAAATAACACTGGAAACACTGAAATGTTATTAATCCATCTAATTGCATTACTTACAGGTGCAAGGATACAAACTGTGTTGACTTTAAGAAAGTCACATTTTTCTAAATCAATAGATATTAATGATAGTAGTTTCACATTAGCAACCGGTCATGGTACCAATATCGATACCAAGAAGGATAAGAACTTGATACTTATCTTCCCGAAATTACTATATAATAAAATCAGGATTTATATTTTAAGTGAGCGCTATCTTAATAGAGTAAATAAAATAAAAAATGATGTGTTTAATGATTACTTGTTTTTAAGTAATAGAGGAGCTCCATATTATATTAGCAAAGAATCGTTAAAATCTTCAAATACTAAGTCTAATGAAAGAACAATGCACAATGGAGAGGCTGTAAGACAATTTATATCTAAGAGAGTTATTCCTACAATGAAGGTTAAACTATCTAATGATAGATATATTTTCAGGTTTCATGATTTACGCGCTACGTTTGGTATGAACTTGTCAGAATCACAGATGCGATTGGTGGAAGAAGGAAAACTAAGTTTGCATGAAGTTAGAGAGTACGTGAAAGCAAGAATGGGGCATGCCACCACTGAAATGACTGATAGGTATTTAAATTATAGAAGTAATTTTGATACATTGACTGCACATCAAGAGAATTATGAGGATTATATTAATACCCTATTAGGGCATGTCAATCAGGAGTGTTTATGAATAATTTAAATTCAACATCCACTATAATATCACAACCATTTAATGAAAATTTAGAGTTAATAGACCTTAGTGTAATTGCTATTAATTTCAACAGAAGGAATCATTATATTAATTCATTCTTTTATCAAAAAATAGTAATAAGTGGCTCCAATATATATGCAGATAACATTAACATCAGCAGAAAAACTCTTGTGAGAAAGATTTACAGAGAAGTAATCAATCAGTTACTTTTTGGAGGAATCCGCGAGTCCAAAATATCGTATAATCTATCACGATTATTTCAATTCATCAGATGGTGTGATTCAAAAGGAATACATAATTGTCTAGAGAATGACATGAACTGCATTGATGCTCTTCGTGCATATGTCAATCATTGTTGGGAACAAGTTGCTTTAGGCAAAAGCAAATCAAGCACAATAACAGAAAAAATAAAAACTTTAATACATATGTTAAAGGGAATAGTTGCTGAAGAACTCCATCAATACTTTCCAAATGTGAAAGCATCCCGAAGAGATAGAGAGTTAACGCTCCCCCCGGACGACCTACATTCTAGTGAAAACATTCAAATTTTACACTCAGTTATTAATGGTGCACATGATTTTATTACTCATAAAAGAACATACCCCTATGCATGGAAAGTACCTGAATTTCTAAACATCCATGAAAATACTGTTTGGATTTTCCCGATAAAAAGCTGGTGTCAGACCAATTTGAACGATAATGGGACAACAAAGAAGAAAAAAGTAAATTCCGGCTTTAATTACAAACATGGTCGAATAGTTACACCTAAAGAACTTAGGGAAATTGGAATCACTGACCGCGAAACTCAAAGTAGAACCATTCGTCGTTCCATTCGGCTTCTTAAAAAGACGAATGATTACGATATAAATATCAATTCACAGCAAAAACGTGATTTTTTACGTGACGCAATTGCATCTTTTACTTTTCTCTTAATAGCAAATACAGGAATGAACCCCACTCAATTATTAAATATAAAATGGAATGATGAGTATGATATTCATAAGGAAAGTATTGATTTTTGCTTGATAAAATTTAGAGCATTTAATAAAAAAGTACACTTTAGAATAACCAGTAAATTTCTACCTGTTTTTAAAATATACCTGAAGTTAAGGAGTTATTATTTACTCGGGAATCGATCTGACTTTTTAATACCATCATTTAGTGAAAAGTATGAATCCCATATAGATTTAGTTTATATATCAAAAAATATAAAGTCTTTGATGCTTGACCTAGGCTATACGAAAGGTTTAATTGTTGCACGAGAATGGAGATGTTTGAAGGCTGAATGGTTGATTAACAATGCAGACCCGTCTGTTGCGGCGAAACTTTTACAAAATTCTGAATCTACAATACTGAATCATTACTCTTCGGGGACATTTACCAAACAAACAGAGGACCTTAGTGACTTCCTAACCAAGTTATCCAATGTAATTACCGTAACAGAAACTCCACATAAAACACTAATTTCTGTCGGCGGATGTAAAGAGATTGATAACCCAATAAATATTTCTGGCGAACTTGCATTCAAATCAGACTGTAAGCAACCAGAGGGCTGCTTATTTTGTGCTAATTTTTCAATACATGCGGATGAAAATGATTTACGAAAGATCCTTAGTTGTAAATATTGCATTGAGAATACTCAAGGTTTATCTAGATCCTATGATGACTGGCATAAAATTTATGATCCTGTATTGATACGAATTGATGAAATAGTTAATTATATAGCTGAAATCAACATCGCTTTAGTAGATAAGATGAAATATGAAGTGTATACACAGGGCAATCTTGATTCATATTGGGAAGGGAAATTAGAAATGCTAGTGAACATTGGGGCGATAACAGATGAATACTAATCATTTTCTTTCGGCTAATATTTTCCTGACAGAAAAAATGTCTCCCCCTGATCCTATTTATCTGTCAGATGAAAATTCCCCATTGCCATCTCATGTTATAAGTCGAAATATTTATGGGGAAGTTATTTCAAAATACTCCGACGATGAGTGGGATTTTAGTTGTTACGATAAAAAAAATCGCCCTTGTCTACTTTCATTCAAACATTGGGTTAAAGGTGAGACAGGATATTTTATAGACAGTATTATTTCCAGTTTAAAAAAGTTAGTTTTTGCTTACATCTGGTATAGAAATGGAAAAACATATCAGGTTAAAAATATATCAAAACTTGGTTATACATTGAATACTTTAGCCAGATACTGCATTGAATTCAATATTACCATCCCTGAATTATTAGTATCTAAAAAGCATCTTAATAACTGTTTTATGTCATTAAAGCCGGGGACAATGTATGATGTAAGAAGATTTTTATTGGCTTTTAATGATGTTGATAATGCGCATAAGCCATTTGAATTTTGTGATATAAAAAAACTGACCGAAATGAATGCAACTATAATAAATTACAGAAATAATCTAAAACAATTCCCACCAATCCCCCCTAGAATCTATCTTTCGTACATTACTAGCATTACTTCAGATATAAAATTTCTAACTGAAAACATTGATATTCTTTTAGATTTAATCCTAGAAATAAAATCTAAATACGTTGAAATATGTAAACTGCCACACAACTCCAGATATAATAACATTCCTCCAGAGTATAACATTGCCAACATCATAAAAAATTACAATTTAGACTTTGTATTTGACTACTTTGGTGCCAATAAAAATATTAAAGGAATATTATATCTATTAAATAGTATATTATTTAGGTGCCGGTTAGCGATCCAGATCTTCACGGGCATGAGAATAGATGAAGCAACCAATTTAAATATTGATTGCGCACAAATTTATCATAAAAATGGTCAGAATCATTATATTATAAATGGTAAAACGACCAAACTATCGGAAAGAGAGGCTAAATGGGTAACTAATGAAGTTGGCTATAATGCATCTTGCCTTTCTCGTAAAATAGGTCTCTTTATAGTTAATCAAATAGAAGATGTTTCTTCTGAAGTTTACAACGCTCCTCTTTTTGTGCGTACATCTTATTTAGGTTTAGGGAGAAAAGCACCTAAAGTAGAGAATTCTATAATACTATGTGCCGAGTTAGCACCGAATGATGAAATGAAGAAAATCTCATGGCTAAATGTCATGATTGCAAAAGAGGATATCTCTGAACTAAAGAGAATCGATCCGTTTAGAGCTTGGGAAGCAGAATCTAAATTTGGGATTAGTCAATACTGGCCTCTGCAAACACATCAATTTAGACGTTCTCTTGCATTGTATGCTTCAAGATCTGGATTAGTATCATTAACGTCTTTGCGCAGACAATTACAGCACTTATCAACTCAAATGACCCTTTACTATTCTCGCGGAAGCGCATTTGCACAGGATTTAATTTCAAATGACAAGTCCCACTTTGCTGTAGAATACCAAGAAACACAAAGTTATGCTCAGGCATTGGATTACGTGAATTTGATATTATTGTCTGATAGTAAGTTATTTGGCACACAAGGAAATATAATCAACAACAATATTAAAAACAACATATTTATTGATAAAAATGAAACTTTCCGATTATTTAAACTAGGACAATTGGCTTACACAGAAACATGTCTTGGCGGTTGTACAACATTAGAAGCATGTACTCAACGTTCAACTCGTTCTTTAGTTAGTTGCTTATCTTGTGAAAATGCCATTATCAAAAAAGACAAACTCGAGTTAGTTATTAAAGCACAGCATAAATTACTAGAAAAGATTGAAGTTGATTCTTTAGCATATAGAACGGAGAAGCAAGATCTTCAATTGCTTGAAAAATATCTGAATGTATATAATTCAAAATCCGGAGACAATTGATGAACAATATAGATGAGTATTATTCTGCTTTAGAACGCTTAATCAACAATGCGCCGATAATAGTTGCATTAGGCACAAAAATAAGTTATGACGCTGTTTCGCTTGAGGCAGGAAAATCTAAAGGTAGCATAAAAAAGTCCAGACCAATATTCACTGATTTAATTAGAAAAATTGATAATTTAAAAACGAAACGAAAAGACAACGATGATATCAATTTAAAAAATCTTCGTCTTGAAATTTTGGAGTTAAAAAATCAGCTTGACAATTCTCTTGCAAGAGAAATATGTTTAATCATAGAACTGCAGGAATTAAAAAAAAGCAAACAACTCACTTAAAAGCAATAAATATTATTTGAATATATTCAGGCCTGTCTTTGAGATATTCATGATCCTTCAAAAGCAGGCTTTCGATTTAAAAATGCATTCTCAACGTGTTATTATAATGAACTAATGAAATTCCTATGTATTTTACATTAACTTTCTGATGAACATGAATTTTATTCATATATATATTACGTAATAACTCGGATATGGTAATAACTTTGCTTGAAGACATTCTAAAAACATGTACGGACAATTAAATTCAATCGAAGAAACGGTGAATGCATCCTTGCAGGAATCCACTGACCTGCCCCCAAGATTAGATACACCCTTCAGATAGTTATGTCGGTTGTTTTTTCTTCATATTTCCCGTTTAGCCAGTCCGCTGCAAATTCAGCTGGCGTCTGCGTTCAAGCGCCAATTCAGTGATACGCCCTGATAAATGTGCATCAGCAGATGGACGCTGAGCGTCATAACGGCAGGTCGACAGGGACAAACCTGTAAGCCTATAAGTACGACGTTGCGACAGACCGGTCGCATCACACATCAACACCACGGTTTCCCGCTTCTAGCCTATCGTCAATACTTTCGCCCAAGAGCCACTTGAAGCGCCTCCTTATCCAGCATGGCTTCGGTAAGCAGCTACTTGAGGCGGGGGTTATCCTCTTCAAGCAACTTAAGTCGCTTCACCTCAGGAACTTCCATGCCACCAACCTTCTCGCGCCTGGTGTAGAAAGTGGAATTGAAAATGGCGTGCTTACAACAAAGCTCCCGGGCAGAAACCCCGGCTTCCGCTTCGCGGAGAATACTAATGGTCTGATCGTCGGAAAAAACGCTTCTTCATGGGCATGTCCTCATGTGGCTTATGAATACGTTACTAATATCAGGGTGTGATAATCAACGGGGAGCAGGTCACGGGATATTACAGCCAGCATAGGCCTCAACAATATAATGGTGGTTCGACACCGAATTAATCAGAACGCTTGTTCTGGAAAACTCTAAAACTGTAACCGTTATGTCTTGACTACCACAATCTAACGATAGCCACAAACATGGGATGTAGCTACCAGAATGTAATTAAAAGGCAACAGCCAATTGGCTGTTGCCTATAAAATCATCCAGAGATATATTCATCTGCCGCATTTTTTATTATTTTTGAGCGAACATCTTTTATATAGGGTATCCTTTTTAGCTCACTCCTTGAAGTGTGTACTATGTCGCCAACCTTAGGATAAGCATCTTTTATACGATCACTTATGGCCTTACTAATTGAAAGATTTCTAACTGGATCATCGAGTAATTGACCAACTATTGATTTCGTTGGAACAGGATGCCCACAGTTCGGGCAAAACTTAGCATCCCCAGGTAAATCCGCTGAACATTTTTGACATTCATCAGCAGACTGTTTTAGTTTTTCTAAAAACAACATCAACCCAGAGTCACTGGCACTAAATTCCTTGTAATCAGACAGTGACAAATAGTTAATGATCTCATTGAATTTATTAGAAACAAAAGCTTTCTCTGTAAACATTAGAGCAAGGTTTACCATGTATCTCTGCCCTGATTTCCTATTGGATATTTTAACTGTACCTTGCTTGGACAGTACTCCGGAGTAGCAAAGAAGGTCCATAGCAAGTCTTAAATTAGGTGAGATATCACGAGGCAGAGTGAAAAATGCTGTTTGTGTCTGGTTTTTCTTTTCCCGAATATTTTTCAAACCTAACTCAGGAATGATATACTCTCTAAGTATCTCCAAGCCAATATGAACATGATGAGAGTATTTTGGCAGCCTTTTAGAAAGCCCCAAATGATATGGTAATAATTCATGATCGACATAATCCTGTGTGCTAGATAATAGATATCTTTCAGAATATCCTCGATCATAAACCTTATTAAACAAATGTAAAAATGCTCTCGGATTGCCAGATGAAAGGTGTATGCACTGATCTAACAATTCACCTTTTGCAAGGATTTTCTTAATTGCACTATCTTTTGTAACTCGTTTCTTAACTAACTCTCTATATAAACGCCTTATTCCTTCCCTACCAATTGCTCCCGTTTCATATCTTCCCAAATTAATAACTATGGCATCCTGCCCAACTTCAAAATTCTTACCGTAATAAGTAACGGACGGGTAAACAGCCGCTTTAACAGCAACTTTCCCGCCATGCAATAACTTAAATATCTCGAAGAAAATCTCTTGTTGCTCAGGTATGAATGTATGCGCAGCTTCGTCAAAAAGAAATACAACACGATTAATATGATAATCACTGATGATTTCCCTGATAATATCATTGACGTATGATATATCATTAACCTTGTCGAGAAAATCACTACCAATTTCACTTATTGTTTTATCTGGGTCAGTCTCTCTAGATAATCGTTGCAGTAGATGAATTTTATTTTGTAAAACATCTTTCATTCCTGCAATTGTTTCAATACCGAATATTTTTTTAAAAGGATCACTAACTCCATCATCTTTTATGATATCTAAGAAAATCATTTTCTCATATAACGCCTGAAGAACCTTTGCTCCAACCCATATTTGAAAAGCATTTTTATTGTCAGCTCGGACCCCTTCTAATAAAGTACTCGTTTTGAAGTTGACGTAAACCCCAACAACTCTTTCTCTAGAAAACTTTGCATCAAGCTCAGCCTCCGCTTCTCTAAGAAGCATTGACTTACCGATACCTCTTGCTCCCTGTATTAGATGCGAGCCAGCAATTTGTAACTTAGCAACAGCATCTTTTTCAAACTCACCTAAAACAGCAAGCTCCTTAATTTGTTTTAAATCAAGGTCTTCAGTACGAGCTGCATGTAGTAATTCTGTATCTAAAGAAGACATTATTTCATTACCTCAGCTGATTTAGCATAAGCCTTTAAAATTTCACTTTTTAAATTATGTCTAGAAATATTCGCATTAATTATTATCTCTAGAACTTTTTCTGCTAAGTTTATAAAACCTAACCAATCAATTTCATCATATGAGAATCTATTTGGGAGATCAGTTTCGAATGAATTTATTTTCCCATGGACTATATCACTCAAATTACCATATACTTTTTGACAAAAAGCATAATTAATTAAACAAGGTTTATCGATCAATTCATTTTGACGTTGAACATATGTAATATAGCTTTCTGAAGCTATATGCTTTAACATCTCTGTATAACTCAAATCCTGATCATGCTCTTGCCATCCATAAACAGCATGAGGCATATCCCACAGATAGACAGAGGCAACCCCCAACTCCAGCACTCTTCTTAAGATAATATGTGCTGGTTTATCAATTGCACATGCTGAAAGGAAAATGCAAGAGGAAATATCAGCTATTATTTCATCAAATATTTTTAGGCAAATATGATGATGCACTAGTACCTTTCTACTACTCAACGCTGCACCTATTGCATTAATAGTAAAAATAGAATCCATTAAGGTGTTCAGATTTTTATTGTTTGATTTTTCCCACTCCACAAAATTACTATCGAATCTATCCTTTAGCAAACAAACTATTTCTTCTGGTGATTTATTCATCTTTCTACATTTTCTCCAGCGAAATCAACATAAAATTAATCAGGGAAAAGATTAATATTGTGAATTTACTCTCACACCATTTATTGAAGCAGAAGATCAGGCACGGAAAGGTCATTTCATCTTTGCCCTACGCTGTCCTTCTTAACTTAGTCATACACAGCACTATGGCTGTTTTTTGTTGAGCTCAGCAATCAGGGCTACTTGCTCTGTTTCAGTCATGTTTGCTATCAGCCTAGCTAACTCCGCTGTCAGTTCGCTTTCACAAAAAAAGTAGTTTATAGGAACTCCAAGTTCATCGGCCATGCGCTTGAGGGTATCGATGTCCGGGATGTGCCTTCCTTTCTCATAATGGTTCATGCGACCACTCGCTGAGCTTGGTTCCATACCAATTCGGATACCCAATTCTCGCTGAGTGATCCCGGCTTTGGTTCTGGCTGCTTTGAGCCTGTCAGGTATCGGGTTTGGGTGGGCCACGTAATCATCATCATTGCCTTAGAGTGCTTAGATTGTCTAAGTTTCGCCAGTTTCTGTATACTTAGCAATCCTAAGTTCATAAGTTTGGAATTTTGTTAATGAAGTCTGCAATAAGGTTGCATCCCTATATTTATAATTTATTGATAGAAAAGGATTTTAAAGAGTTCAGTGCTACTCACCTCAGGGATGCATTACTTCAAATTACGGATGAATATAGCCAGGTAAGCGAAGCCAGGAAGTTCATCTATCGCCAGCTTCTACGACTAGAGGCATTGGGATTTATATGTAAAATTGACATTGGTGATGGGCGTTCCAAGAAATTTTACAAAAAAACTGAGCTCTTCTACTCCACAACATTCACATCGGGAAAAATACCCAAGAATACACGTCTTCAATCTGTGCCAACAGCAGTTGATGCAGCACCATCTGATGTAGAAATCTTTTTGAATGATATTCGAAAAGAAAAGGTTATTCACGAGGCCAAGCTCGCCGTTGTTTTGAGCGAAATTGAAGAGTATCAGTCTCTTATGGAGCGGTTCCCGAACAAGAAAAGTTATCTGACAGGCCTCTATCAGCAGGCAAAAAATCAGTCGGCTATATTACTTGGCAGAGTGACGGCTTTATCAAAAGTACTTGGACAAGATAGCAATGAGCATCGCATATGTTGAGGGAATGGCAGAATCAGTGTGCTGATGCAGCACTAATTAAATATCAATCTGGGTCGCCCCATTTTTTATGTCTTGCTTGCCCCGGTGCTGGCAAAACTGTGATGGCTGCTGAGGTTGCAAAGCGAATGCTAGAACTCGATCTGATAGATATCATCATATGCTTTGCCCCTTCAACAGCAGTGGTCTCATCGATAAAAAGCACTTTCTCTCGTATTTTGGAAAGTGACTTTTGTGGAGGCCTGGGATCTTTAGGCTCTGCTTACACCTATCATAACCTTATGTATTTTGATAAGAGTTTTTGGAATTCGTTAGCACGACACCGGCTATTAGTGATTTTTGATGAAATTCATCATTGCTCCGGCGATTCACTTGATAATGCCAATGTATGGGGTGGGGAAATACTTACTCATGTTCAAAAATGTGCAAGTTACACTTTGGCATTAACCGGAACCCCATGGCGAACTGATAATGTGCCGATAGTATTATCAAATTACGCCGATCCTGATGGTGAGATCTGCTGCGACTATATCTATGGCCTGCATGAAGCCATTATCGAAAATGTTTGCCGTAAACCAAAGATTGCGCTTGTCAATAGTAATAATTTAGTTTTCTCATCTGCTGAAGCCACAAAAAGTTTCGGATCTGTCTCAGAATTCTTGAGCGAAACATTAGTTTCTTATCAATCAATATTTTCGCACCCCGAAGCAATGAAGTATATCATTAGCGCCGGGTGCGAAAAACTGCGCGAAATCAGAAAGGTAAACGCTGATGCAGGTGGTCTGGTGGTTGCTTCTTCAGTTGAGCATGCGTACCAGCTTCTGGCAATTCTGGAAAATGAATTCGCCCAAACGGCAACGATTGTGACTTATTATGATAAAGAAGCCCTTTCAAAAATAGGGCATTTCCGGCAAGGAACTACCGAATGGATCGTAAGTGTGGGCATGATAAGTGAGGGTACTGATATCCCAAGACTTCAGGTCTGCTGCCACCTGAGCACTGTTAAAACTGAACTTTACTTTAGACAGGTGCTCGGCCGGATTCTTCGAGTAAATCAAAGAAAAAATCAGGAGGCTTGGTTATTCACGATAGCTACAGAAGAATTAACTTTATACTCTGAGCGGTTAGTTAAAGACTTACCTGAAGAGTATAAAATTATGCAGAAATTGCATAAATCATCATCAATTAAAACATGTGGTAATTTGTTCGAACCATTAGAGAGAAAAAAGAATAATGATATGAATCAAGATGAAAATTTTTATCTAGAAATGGATTTTAATGAAAATCACCAATCAGCCTTTCCAATGAAAGAAAACTCTAACTCATTGAAAATAAATTCATTCCATCAAAAGGTTATAGATGCATTCTTATTCTCAACAAACTAAAGTGGACATCCATTTATGATTACGTACCGTTGCTCGATGAGAGAAACGCTTCAGTTGGCTTGGTTGTTATTTTTATCATGGATGCATTTACCAGGTTTTGCGTGCTCATTCAATGGGTCTTTGAGCATGGTGGAGAGTTGCGCTTAATTCAGCCGGACATACATCATCGAGAGTTTAGATGTTATTAACTGATGGGTGCATCGAATCTTACAGGCAGGTCGCTAGCACAGGCGTAAGCACACCCGTTTTAGTTCCACACACTTTTTGAGATTTCCGGTTTTTCAGCCATCAGCCGGTACTCTTCCGGTGTCAGGTTTTCAGGGATTCATGAGGCCGCTCGCTGTTATAGCCAATCAACCAGCGTTCTGTGATTTCGCGTACTTCGTTCAGAGTTCTGAACAGGTAAAAATCCAGTATTTCTGTCCGGTACGTCCGGTTAAAACGTTCGATATAGGCATTCTGCGTTGGTTTGCCCGGTTTAATAAACTCCAGCATAACACCATGTTCTTCAGCCCACTGCGCCAGGGTCAGTGAGATTAATTCCGGCCCATTGTCCATCCGCATCTTCAGCGGGTATCCGCGGTTTGCCACGATCCTGTCCAGTATCCTAACCACCCGCTGGGCCGGGATATTCAGATCGATTTCTATTGCGAGGGCCTCGCGGTTAAAGTCATCCACCACATTGAAGGTCCGGAAGCGTCTGCCGCAGACCAGCGCATCGTGCATGAAATCTATCGACCAGCTTTGGTTAAGTGCCTCAGGTATCGCCAATGGTGCCGGGTTGCGCACTGACAGACGTTGCTTCCCTTTGCGGCGAAAATTCAGTTTCAGCAGGCAGTAAATCCGGTGCACGCGCTTGTGATTCCAGGCATTACCCTGCCTACGCAACACCCGGAACAGCTTCTTAAAACCGTACCGGGGATAACGTTCAGCCGCTTCTGTCAGCGCCAGGATCACGGGTTCATCCCGGCGAAGATCGGGCTGGTAAAAATACACCGTCCTGCTCAGCGATAATGTCCTGCATGCCTGGCGTAAGCTCATAGAAAATTGTACCGTCAGATAGCTGACAAGCTCACGCTTCATCGCTGGTTTTAAAGCTTTTTTCGATAACATCTTTTAACGCACGATTTTCCAGACTCAGGTCGGCAAACATCTGTTTCAGATGACGATTTTCGTCCTCAAGGTTTTTGATTTTTTTGATATCAGCGACTTCCATCCCGCCATATTTCGTCTTCCAGTTGTAATAGCTGGCTTCAGAAATAGCGGCTTCGCGACAGACATCCTTAACGGTGCGTCCGGCTTCCACTGATTTAAGAACGGCAATGATCTGGTGTTCGGTGAATCGGATCTTACGCATGGCGATCTCCTCAGGGGACATAATCAGTATGTCGGAAGATCTCCAGAAGTGAATGGTCCGTTTAAGCGGAATACTTACAACATTACGATGCTATTTTCCCGCCAATAATTACTTCGATTTTTTGCACAGGATGCTCCTCAACCATAGGTTTCTGTTTATGTCATAGCTGAGAGGTATCCACTCTCCGCTAAAAGTAACCCTTGTTATTACATTTGTCAGCTCATATACCTGACCACAGGTAGATATGAGTCACTACTTATAACACTAATGCAGATTAAGTACTTAACTTTGCCAGTCATCAGCTATCTGTTGCCAATTAACTTCGCGAGGCAGTTCTGTATTGTTAGACCACACATCCCAAAAATCAGGATCGTCAGATTGTGGTTTTTGTGTTTCAGTAAGCTCTTTCATTCTGACTAAAACCGGAAGTTCAGAAGCCCAACCCAGTAAAATTGCATGCCGGGATGGTAGAGATGGCAACTCTCTCAGTAACCCCCTCATATTATCGGGAACAAGTCTATGGACTTGCTCTTGATCTCTATCATTACTAATCCTATGCAATAAGAAAGTATTACATTGAGATAATACAGTCGGAGATAATTCTGAGGGCCGTTGGGACGAAACTACAAGCCCTAATCCAAATTTCCTCCCTTCACGAGCGATCTTTTCAAACACTTTACAGCAAACATCAGATACGGACTGGCTCTCACTATCTTCTTTGTAGCGTTTAATAAATGTATGAGCTTCCTCTGCAACCATAACTGTTGGTAGTGTCTTTCCATATAACCTTCGGTAACGTTGCAGTGCTTCAAAAGTTACTCTGGAAATTACAGCCGTTACCAAATGTATTATTTCATTTGGGACAAGTGATAAATCTACAACAGTTATAGAGCCTTGTTCGTCTTTACCGAGAAAAGTGTCTAACCAATTACTTAAAGTGATAGGCTGTATCGAATCATTTGTTACTGTACTTATACGGGTATCGCTTAGCATTGTACGAATACGAGTCAAAAGGAACTCCACAAATTGCTCTGTACCAGTTTCTTGAGCTAGATTTTCGAGGTATGCAACAAAATCATCGCCTTTAAAACTAATAGGCGCATCTTCACTTTTAGGAAGAAGTTCTTGTTCATCTCCTCCCAGCCCTATATGTGCATTTTTTAATTCATTAATCAATTGATCAGTGTCGGAAACGTCAGGTTTTGTAGGCCACTGCATTCCTGCTCGTGGTGAAAGATACAAGTTCAGCGTGTTTAATAAATTATCGAAAGGTTTGCTATCAACTTTCTCATTTAATGTAACGAGGCTATTATTCCAAGCTGTTAAGTTTTCGAAGAAACCTTTAGCATGGCCGCCATTCACATATATCTGACCTTGGCTAGCTAATTGCCTTATGGACACAAGAAGGATGCCGCAGAAGTGTTTCGCTTGGATTGTCAGATCATCTTCTGACAAAGCATCATTTCGCATCGCCCTTAAAGCTCGGCGTAATAAAGGAAGTTGTACTTTCGAACTCGCTTGAGTGAAAGCAGCCCACTCAAAGCTATTCCATAACCATGACGGTACTTTAAGATTCATCTCTCCAACATCAGTATTAGCTTCTACACGTAATAGCTTACCATTGTATTTTGATTCTGGTCCAAAAGCCCTACTGTATTCTCCATTTGGATCAAGGATGATGAATCGCGCATTTGGAGTTTGCCCCTTTTGTAAAACAGCATCTAAGGACCATTGAATCAACCCCGCAACTGAGCATGATTTACCACTACCAGTGTTACCCAGAACAGCTATATGCCGCCCAAAAAGCCTATCAGGATCTACTTTTATTTCAGCATTGTTTACTAGGGGGCTTTCCCCTATTTTTACTTTTCTATTTTCACCTGATTCAATTATTGATATTAATTGCCTGTCAGTAGGCAAGAGCACAGAGTCACCAACCGTAGGGAAAGCATCTGTTCCTCTTGTAAATTTGAAACCATCTTTTTTTCTATCAACTCTTAATGTACCAACGGGATTGATACTGAGCTTTTTAAGAGGGTAAGGAAGGTCTATCAAGCCAAAGTCTTGTAACCCCCTTCTTTTTGGGTATGGAGAGTGTTCTACTGCAATCCAATCAACCTGACCGACAAGAAAGCCATCATCACTACTGATCAATACATAACTATTTATTCGGGGAAAATGGCGGGGTGAACCTCCTTGAAGTGATACTGAATCAGGAGAGTCAATTTCTAAAGAAACTCTAATTTCATTCGGCGACACAAAGCCAACAGTGCCAATTCTTAATTGTTCTAATCTTTCTATCGGTAAGTAACTCATTATGATACCTCCGTGCCAACTGAAGTCCCAAATTCTTTAGACTGGATAAATCCTCTTTGTTTGAGTAACTCTGCCATCTTTATTGATGCTTTATCAATTGCTGGTTTAGGTAAATAATTATCAACTAAAGTTTTGAGGTCTCCTAAGTGGTCTCCCATTAGTAGAGTGATTTGAGCTTTTCTTCCACTCTTACTAATAAAATTCATAATTCTTCCAAGTGGATCACCAAAGGCAATTATGACTATATGAGTCGAAGGTACTGTAAGCATGTCTTCAATTACCCTGTTGATATGCTCATCACCAAAGCTATAGCCATAGGTGACTAATGTGCTGTTTGGACGGCTAGTTGCTGCTGCTAGATCTCGAAATAACTCAACATAAGGGTACTCAGCAGTTTCTCTATCTTTTACTGAATTAGGATAAATCATCAGTTGCTCAAAGCTATTGCTTTGATGACCTTCGGCCTCTAAGAACGGCTCAACAGAGCGTGCTCCAAAAGGCAAACCAAAGCGCCTAATCGCGCTATTTTGTTCATGCCAATCAAGGGAACCATGAAGTTTAGTAAAACGCGCTACACCCTCTAAATATCTTGGTTCGCCACGAATTCCTGGAGGATTATAGTGATAATCAACTTCTAATCTCGAAGAACGAAACACTGGAGCAATACTTCCAACAAATCGATCAATAAGTCTCAAACCAGCAAGCTCAGCACCTACTTCGATGATGCGGTCATAGTTTGTCGTAAAAATATGTAATCTATCGCGAGTAGCAGTTCTGCTTGCAAAGCTCATCAAGAAGCTCACTAAACAATTGAAAGTTTCCTCTTTTCGCTTGGGTTCAGCAGTTTTAATCAAATATTCTCCAGCACTTACAGACCTTGAAAACTCACCTAAACATCGAGAAAGCTCCCCCTTGAGTGTCATTAAGTCAGCTTTAAGATCTCTGTAAGCGACATGAGGTGCTGGAGGATTTTCAGGTAGAGGTGTATTTAATACTGTCAGAATTTCAAGCCCTTTAATAAGTTCATTAATGGCTCGAATTTGATCTTCTATATTTCCCTTATCGCGACCTGCAGCTTTGGCCGCTTGGGTTGCAAATGCATCTATTTCGCTTTTACATATTGCTAGATCACTGATCCATCCCATTCCAGTTGGAGGGGATGCTGTAGCTGACATTTGAATAGATGTACTCAAGCCCGCACCAATCAATAAATTTAAATGTTCGGATTGGAAGAGTGCTGTTAGCCAAGGCTCAATATATTGGCGTAGCTTCTCTATTGATATTCCGGATTCATTTTCTCCCCATGCACAGTTCTTCGATAGGATAAAAGGATGAGAGTCAGCCTGCTCGTTAGAGTTCGGTAACAGCTCAATAATTTCGGGTACACTGCCAACCTTGATGTGCTGAATAGTCATTATTAGAACTCATTAATTTGTATAAAAAAACATAATGTTGTATATGCAAACGAGAGCCACTAGAGTGACATGTTAAACTATTGGCTTTGAACCTTAAGCCTCACAAATCTTCGAATCATCAATACAACCACAAGGTACTCAACGTACTTTCTAAAGTAGCATGGCTAAATATCTATTAATTAGCTCATAAGCTATTGAATTTCAACTTAAGCGAAAGAGATGTGTGATCAAATGAACCTTTTTTCCATGCACTTTTTGAGGGTCCGTCCAAGTAATAATATTGTTGCTATTTATCCAGAATCATATTATTAAGTGATTTGTGCTGCCGCTTACAGTATATCCTAACAGCCAACACACTGTAATTTCCCAAGCTCGTTCAGTATTCTGAACAACATAAAATCTAGTATATATGTTCGGTATGTCCGGTTAAAACGCTCAATGAAAGCATTCTGAGACGGTTTGTCTTGTTGATAACTTCCAGTTTACTGCTTGCCTCACTATCCATTAAGCCAGAATCAGGGAGATAAATTCCGAACCGCTATCTATCCGTAGCATTACGGAAAAGCGGATGCTTACAGGATGTAATTATGGCTATATCTATTGGCGAAAGGCCATCTCAGGATGTAGGCAGAGTCGAGCCATAAATAAGATGTCATGTAAGATTAGCACTCTGAACAACATCAATAAACTCAGATAGCGGCATTAAAAAATCCTGACTTTCAATGGAGTAAAGCGAAAGAACCGGCGATGGGATCACCAACTGTAATTGGTGGTATCTCATTTCCTCCAACTGATTAGCACTAATTAAAGATTGTAAAGTGATTAGATGCTTTTTAGGAATTCGAGCCGCCTCTGCTAACACCTGACGCCAGCGATCTTTGCATGTAGTTTTAGCAGCAAGTAGGAACAATTTGTCTCTTGAGTACTCTTTTTCATGGTACGCAGAAAATGAAGGGAATAAAAAATCAGGCTTTGAATTATTCTCCGTAACATTACGTCGATTACCTTTCTCAAAAAATAGACCATGTTCCTTAAAAACAGTTTCGATATGATTTTCAAATGCAAAACCGACGCGGCTTTTACGCCGATTATGAACGCTTAGAGAATATTGAATGAAGGCATCAACATTATCTTTCTCCGCTCCGAACCCCTTTAGAAGTTGTTGCCTAACGATATGTCTTTCCATTACACGAAATAGCCTCTCTTCTTCTTCTAGCCAAGCCATAAGAGTTTCATCTGGCGCGCCAACAGAATGGCGACCGACGCGTTCACGGGCCAGTTTTGAAAAATCTTTAGAGGTAGGAAAACCATCAGGATAAAGAGAAAGCAACCATTCCAACGTTGCATCTTGGGGGTCTACTTCCGACTCGAAGATAATCCCAATTTCTTCAAGAAACATTCTAATAGGCAGCAATAATTTTTTATCTGATAGTTCAGCGCCATGAAAACGATTATCTGGATCATTGCCAGTAGCAAGTCCAAACAACGACCGTAGTTGCCATTCAATTTGACTATGTTTAGGAGCAAAACATATTACCAACTCATTGTTATGCCGCAGAGCAGCTAAAAGAAAGTCGCCTTCCCCAATCCGCTCCGTAACCTCATTACTTGGATAGTAAAGTCTGTATTCAGGGGCACGGTAAGCTTTACCAGCTCTTGCATCATACCAAGTTACAGTTGTGGTTATCAGATGATTGTCATCATCGTCAGATAACCAAACCATCAAACATGGGATCTGTAGCTTTTCTCCGCTTTTAATATTACCAATTGCGTCTCCAAAGCCAACTTTAACCAAACCACCAATCTCATGTTGATTAGATCTTGAGGGTACAGCATCAACCGCACTTAGCGATTTTCCTGCCGCAAAAATAAAATGTGCGCTGAGCCTGCTATCCATAATATCGACCAATGATTTGTTGACTCTGTATAATTTATACCATAATGAATGTATAAAAAAAGCGCCCTCTGGCGCTTTTTTGTTTGTAATCAACTAACATTGCTTATTTTTTTCGATTTTCGCAGTTCAACAGCGCGGGCAATCCTTGAATCTAGTAAACGTGCCACCGCGGCAAAAACGGGGACGACAACTGAGTTTCCAAACTGCCGGTACGCTTGGGTATCAGATACAGGAATGCGAAAAATTTCTTTTCCTGGCTGCTCAAATCCCATCAGTCGAGCACATTCTCTCGGCGTCAACCTACGTGGACGACGAGCCATATTTTCTGGATCATTAAAATCCTTTTCGCCAACACTCATATCCCACCCACGATCAATTAAAATTTCAGAACCATCCTTGTGATACCTGGCACTGAGAGTTCTGCAACTAATTGATTTATCAGATGTATCTACAATTCCAAAGCCAAAACCATTCCCTTTCTCTTTATGCTTTTTAGCATACTTATAAAGATAGTCCCAAAGATTGGGTGTCAGGATATACTTCTCATTAACTTCATTATCAAGTAAATCTTTAATTGCCGGTCGCTGTTTGGGGAACTCTTTGACTATATCCCTGAGACTGAAACCTTCGGCAAGATTTAGATCGCGCCTGAATCCTACTAATACAATACGTTCCCGATGTTGAGGAAGAAAGTTCTTGCCATCGATCACCTTGGGGTCATCTGCCCCCATAGAATCAGCATCAGCGACGTCGTAGCCTAGTTCATTTAGGGTATCCATGATGACTCGGAAGGTTTTACCTTTATCGTGGCTCTTTAGGTTTTTTACATTCTCCAGGACAAAAACAGCAGGCTGTTTTGCCTTGATAATACGGGCAACATCAAAAAAAAGAGTACCTTGTGTATCGCATTCGAACCCGTGCTTGCGCCCTAATGAATTCTTTTTACTGACACCAGCAAGGCTGAAGGGTTGGCATGGAAATCCGGCCAAAAGTACATCATGATCAGGAATACTTTTGTCAATATGAGTGTAAGCTTGTTCTTCGGTGATATCATCCTGATTACTAAGAGTGACATCCCGAATATCTGAGTTGAAAATATGTTCATTTTCATCACAGTGCCAATTAGCTTTATAAGTCCTAACGGCATACTCATTCCATTCACTGGTAAATACGCATTTTCCACCAATAGCCTCAAAGCCGCTACGAATTCCTCCAATACCCGCAAAGAGGTCAATAAAACTAAAACGACTTTGAGCATAATGCGCTGGCGGTGTAGGTAAAAGGCTCTTAAGCATCTTCATTTCAACCTCAACCAATCGCTTATTAGTTAACTTACCATTCACCCAGCGGTTGATAGTTTCACGCGTCCAGTCACTGCCACTCACCGCTCGTAACACTTCTGCCACAACCTTTTGGTCATAGATCTCCAGAACTTTTTTCAAAAGACACAATTCTTCTTCTTGTTTATACTTATCTGCGTCCCGTGATTGTTCAATAAGTTCATTAATAACCGGTTGTAACTCTTTCATGCTAACTCCATCTGGGTTGAATGTGTGATGATAAATCACGAATATAACCCTAACACAGCAAGCTGTTTATGTATACAGTATGTTTATAACGAAAGCGATTTTAAGTTTCTAAGCATAAAGTTCTCTTTCATTCTGCAGCATGAAGGATTTGATCTTATCCACCAATAGTAGGGCCCGCTTGGAAAACGGAATCTATGGTCACTCCCGTTTTTGCAACACCGATTTTGACGATAAGTTGGCTTGCT
>NZ_JBPTTK010000023.1:0-69364 GCF_053290175.1 Enterobacter sp. 186315
CTGCACGACCCACCAATGTAAAAAAGCGCCCTAAAGGCGCTTTTTTGCTATCTGCCATTCCTGAATTTTACCTTGTAGGTCGGGTAAGGCAACGCCGCCACCCGACAAATGCCTCATGCTTCTATTTCCGGTGACATTTCTGCTGATATTCGCTATCTTGTTTAGTATACAAAACACATTTGCCGTCGGTTTCGCCATGCTGGTCAAATCAAAGGCAAAATTGTTAAGCCAGTAAAACGAGATGCCATAATGAGCGTGATGTTCGAGCCTGAAGCCGCAATCTATCCCTTCCCGCCCAAGCCAGCGCCTCTGAGCCTGGATGAAAAGCAATTCTACAAAGAGAAAATCAAACGTCTTTTAAAAGAGCGCGACGCGGTGATGGTGGCCCATTACTACACCGATCCGGAAATTCAGCAGCTGGCGGAAGAGACCGGCGGGTGCATTTCTGACTCTCTCGAAATGGCGCGTTTTGGCGCGAAACATTCTGCCTCCACGCTGCTGGTGGCGGGCGTGCGCTTTATGGGTGAAACCGCAAAAATTTTAAGCCCGGAAAAAACGATCCTGATGCCGACGCTGAACGCCGAATGTTCGCTAGACCTCGGCTGCCCGATTGACGCATTCAGCGCCTTCTGCGACGCCCACCCTGACCGCACGGTGGTGGTTTATGCCAATACCTCGGCGGCGGTGAAAGCGCGCGCGGACTGGGTCGTCACCTCCAGCATTGCGGTGGAGCTGATTGAGCACCTCGATAGCCTGGGCGAGAAAATCATCTGGGCGCCGGACCGTCATCTGGGGAACTACGTCCAGAAGCAAACCGGCGCTGACGTTCTCTGCTGGCAGGGAGCGTGCATCGTCCACGATGAGTTTAAAACCCAGGCGCTGGCGCGGATGAAAGCGCTCTATCCGCAGGCGGCGGTCCTCGTTCACCCGGAGTCTCCGCAGGCTATCGTTGATATGGCCGATGCCGTGGGCTCAACCAGCCAGCTGATTAACGCTGCGAAAACGCTTCCCCACAAGCAGCTCATCGTGGCGACCGATCGCGGTATCTTCTATAAGATGCAGC
Organism: Enterobacter sp. 186315; assembly: GCF_053290175.1. NCBI lineage: Bacteria > Pseudomonadati > Pseudomonadota > Gammaproteobacteria > Enterobacterales > Enterobacteriaceae > Enterobacter > Enterobacter sp. 186315. The sequence goes on from NZ_JBPTTK010000023.1 coordinate 1,064, forward strand.
AGGCGGTGCCTGGCAAAGAGCTGCTGGAAGCGCCAACCGCGGGCGAGGGGGCAACCTGCCGCAGCTGCGCGCACTGTCCGTGGATGGCGATGAACGGCCTGAAGGCGATCGCAGAAGGGTTAGAAACAGGCGGCGCGGCGCACGAGATCCACGTCGATGCCGCGCTGCGTGAGGGAGCCTTAATTCCTCTTAACCGTATGCTGGATTTTGCGGCTACACTACGTACTTAATTCATAACGCTCTGGGGAAAAGATGGATTTTTTTAGCACGCAGAACATTCTGGTTCATATACCGATTGGCGCAGGTGGCTACGACCTGTCATGGATTGAGGCTATTGGCACCCTGGCGGGGCTGCTCTGTATCTGGCTGGCAAGCCTTGAGAAGATCAGCAACTACGCGTTCGGGCTGATTAACGTAACCCTCTTTGCGATTATCTTCTTTCAGATCCAGCTCTACGCAAGCCTGTTGCTTCAGCTGTTCTTCTTTGCGGCGAATATTTACGGCTGGTACGCCTGGTCGCGGCAAAACAGCCAGCAGGAGGCCGAGCTGCAAATCCGCTGGCTGCCGCTGCCTAAAGCCATCGCCTGGCTCGCGGCGTGCGTGGTTGCCATCGGTTTCATGACCGTCTTTATCAACCCTGTGTTTGCCTTCCTGACGCGTATCGCCGTGTCGGTGATGTCTGCGCTTGGGCTGAATGTCACCATGCCGGAACTCCAGCCTGACGCCTTCCCGTTCTGGGATTCCTGCATGATGGTGCTGTCGATTGCGGCGATGATCCTGATGACGCGTAAGTACGTGGAAAACTGGCTGCTGTGGGTCATCATCAACGTGATTAGCGTGGTGATTTTCGCGCTCCAGGGCGTTTACGCCATGTCGCTCGAATATCTGCTGCTGACCTTTATTGCTCTTAACGGTAGCCGCATGTGGATTAACAGCGCGCGTGAGCGTGGCTCCCGCGCGCTTTCCCGTTAATGATGGTGATGATGTGAATGGTCGGACTGCCCCTCGTTCAGGCGGCAGTCCGCGCCGTTACAGGCCTGGTACTCCATCTGAATGGTCGAGTGGGCAATCTCGTAGTGATGTTCAAGAAAGTGCTGAATACGTTCCAGCAAGGCGTCATGGTCGTGAGGCGGGATCACCTGTACGTGCAGCGTCATGATCGGCTTTTCGCCCACCTGCCAGACGTGAACGTGGTGTACATTGCGCACCTCGGGGATTGAGCGGCAAAGATTGCGCTTAAGCGCCGAAATATCCAGCGAAGCCGGGGCTCCTTCCAGCAGTTCGTTTACGCTCTCCTTCAACAGCTGCCACGCGCTGCGCAGCACCAGGCAAGAGACCAGAACCGATAAAATAGGATCGATTGGCGTCCAGCCGGTATAGAGGATCACCAGCGCCGCCGCAATCGCGCCGACCGAGCCAAGCAGATCGCCCAGCACGTGCAGCGCCGCAGCCCGCACGTTAAGGTTCTTCTCACCGCTGCCCCGGTGCAAAATCCAGAACGCCAGAATATTCGCCAGCAGGCCGGCCACGGCAATCACCATCATCGTCGCGCCCGCGACGGGCTGCGGGTGGCGGAAACGCTGAACGGCTTCCCAGACGATAAGAATAGTGATCACTACCAGGGCAATGGCGTTCACGAACGCGGCGAGGGTGGTGAGCCTGAGCCAGCCAAACGTATGCCGGGCGTTAGGCGGGCGGCGGGCAAACTGAACCGCCAGCAGCGCAAAGAGCAGGGCGGCGGCGTCGGTGAGCATATGCCCGGCGTCGGCCAGCAGCGCCAGCGACCCGGAAACCAGCCCGCCGATTACCTCAATCACCATAAAGGTGGCCGTTACGCCAAATGCGAGCCTCAGCCGTTTGGCGTTGTCATTGCCGTCGGTGTGCGAGTGGGAGTGCGCCATAGTCTCTTTCCTGATTCGTTATTATTTTGAGTGTAGATTTTTTAATATTTTGCACAAAAAAGAAAGGAGAGCCGAAGCTCTCCTCATCATTCAACCCCAACAGGCTATTACTGAGTAGTGCCGTCGGTTTTGGTATCCGCGTCTTTACCGACTTTGTCGTTGGTATCAGGACACTTGCCGTCTTTACACATTGAATTTTTATGAACTTCGTCGGTAGTCATACCGTCATGGTTCATGCTGTCAGAGCTGGTACCGTTTTGATGCAGCATAGTACCGCTGGTGCCGCCAGTATTGGTATTACCGGTGTTGATTTGGCTGTTATCAACGCCGTTTGGCGCGATGTTCTGTTTCGCATCAGGGGCTGGCTGACCTGCCGCCGCTGCCGCATTCGCATCGCCGTTGCTGTCTGAACCGCTCGTATCTGCGGCGAATACGCTGCCGCTTGCCAGAGTCAGGGAAGCCGTAAGGAAGAGAGTTGCCAGTTTCGTCATTTTCATCATGCTGCTCCTGTTATTGTCATTGCGCTGGATAACATTCCAACAGTGCATCTCATATAAAGGCGAAAGATCCCGGCATACTGACTTATGCCAGCATGGAATCGTGTTTAACGAAAAAAAGTTAGCTGTTACAGTTAAAAAGCTTAGGCCAGATCTCATTTTTCGCTATTTTGTGGCGTTTTTTAGTCGAATTCCAGGAATTATCTGCCCGAAGTGTAAATGCCTGTTTACACTTCGGGGCCGAGCAGATAGATTGAAGGGATTGCTTTCACTACTAAAGATATGGCAAGGCCGGAACGAAGATGAATTATCAGAACGACGATTTACGCATTAAAGAGATCAATGAGTTATTACCGCCAGTAGCACTCCTTGAAAAATTCCCCGCCACTGAAAACGCTGCAAATACCGTTTCTCATGCCCGTAAAGCGATCCACAAGATCCTCAAAGGCAATGACGATCGTCTGCTCGTCGTCATTGGCCCATGCTCTATTCACGATCCCGCTGCGGCAAAAGAGTACGCGGCGCGCCTCATCACCCTGCGTGAAGAGCTGAAAGGCGAGCTGGAGATCGTGATGCGCGTTTACTTTGAAAAACCGCGCACCACCGTGGGCTGGAAAGGGCTGATTAACGATCCGCACATGGACAACAGCTTCCAGATTAACGACGGCCTGCGCATCGCGCGTAAGCTGCTGCTGGAAATTAACGACAGCGGCCTGCCGGCTGCCGGTGAGTTTCTGGATATGATCACCCCACAGTATCTGGCGGACCTGATGAGCTGGGGCGCGATCGGTGCGCGCACCACGGAATCTCAGGTTCACCGCGAGCTGGCGTCCGGTCTTTCCTGCCCGGTCGGGTTCAAAAACGGTACCGACGGCACCATTAAGGTGGCTATCGACGCGATTAACGCCGCAGGGGCGCCGCACTGCTTCCTGTCCGTGACCAAATGGGGCCACTCCGCCATTGTTAACACCAGCGGAAATGGCGACTGCCATATCATTCTGCGCGGCGGTAAAGAGCCGAACTACAGCGCAAAACACGTGGCAGAAGTGAAAGCCGGTCTGGAAAAAGCCGGTCTGGCCCCGCAGGTGATGATCGACTTCAGCCACGCCAACTCCAGCAAGCAGTTTAAGAAGCAGATGGAAGTGGGTGCGGACGTGTGTCAGCAGATTGCGAACGGTGAGAACGCGGTGATCGGCGTGATGATCGAAAGCCATCTGGTTGAAGGCAATCAGAACCTGGAAGGCAGCGAGCCGCTGGTTTACGGTAAGAGCGTGACCGACGCCTGCATCGGCTGGGAAGACACCGACACCATCCTGCGTCAGCTGGCGAATGCGGTAAAAGCGCGTCGCGGCTAACTCTGGTTCAGACAATAAAAAAGCGTGGAGGGCTCCACGCTTTTTTTATGTCCGGCGAAAATTACTTCGCTTTACCCTGGTTCGCTACCGCCGCCGCTTTTGCAGCGATTTCGTCAGCGTTACCCAGATAGTAATGTTTGATTGGCTTGAAGTTTTCGTCGAACTCATACACCAGCGGCACGCCGGTTGGGATGTTCAGTTCGAGGATCTCGTCTTCGCCCATGTTGTCCAGGTATTTCACCAGCGCACGCAGGGAGTTACCGTGAGCCGCGATAATGACGCGCTCGCCGCTTTTCAGGCGTGGCAGAATAGTTTCGTTCCAGTAAGGCACAACGCGATCGATGGTCAGCGCCAGGCTTTCCGTCTGCGGCAGCTCTGCATCGGTCAGCTTCGCGTAACGCGGATCGTGGCCCGGATAGCGCTCGTCGTCTTTGGTCAGCTCTGGTGGAGTCACCGCGAAACCGCGACGCCACTGTTTAACCTGCTCGTCACCGTATTTTTCAGCAGTTTCAGCTTTGTTCAGACCTTGCAGCGCACCGTAGTGACGCTCGTTCAGTTTCCAGGATTTCTCAACCGGCAGCCAGGCCTGATCCAGTTCGTCCAGCACGTTCCACAGGGTGTGGATGGCACGTTTCAGCACAGAGGTGTAAGCAAAATCAAAGCTGAAGCCTTCTTCCTTCAGCAGTTTACCTGCCGCTTTCGCTTCGCTTACGCCTTTCTCGGACAGATCAACGTCGTACCAACCGGTGAAGCGGTTTTCGTTGTTCCACTGGCTTTCGCCGTGGCGCACCAGAACCAGCTTAGTAATAGCCATTTCTTACTCCTCAAGCATTTTAGAATGATAACAATTCTCATTATATTGCCGTGCGACTGCCAGCGGCAACGCTTAACCATAACCATAGCGAAAATAGTCCCTCAGTGTAAGGTGCTTGTGAATTCAGGGTTACGTTTTTGTCTGCAATCGGCGGTAATTTCAGCAAGGTGCGCAGAAAAAAGCCCTCCGGACGGAGGGCTAAAGATTAACGAGGAATAAAGTGATACTCGGTGACGCTGACGTACTCCGCACCCGGATGCAGAACGCAGTCCGGCTGAGGCCAGTCGGCGTGGTTTGGGCTGTCGGGCAGGAACTCGCTTTCCAGCGCCAGACCCTGCCAGTCGCTGTACTCGTCATGTTCGCGCGCCGTGGTGCCGCCGAGGAAGTTGCCGGAATAGAATTGCAGGGCAGGGGCGGTGGTGTAGACCGTCATTTGCAGCTTTTCATCCGCTGACCAGACGTGCGCGGCGGGCTGTTTCACGTCGCCTTTCGCCTCAAGCAGGAAGGCATGATCGTAGCCGTTTACCTTGCGCTGATCGTCATCGCTGAGGAAATCCTGCGCAATCGCTTTAGCCTGGCGGAAATCAAAGCTGTTGCCGTCTACCGCTTTCAGCCCCTGATACGGGATCCCCATTTCATCCACCGGCAGATAGCGATCCGCCAGGATCTGAAGCTTGTGGTTGCGAACGTCGCACTGGTTGCCGTCGAGATTGAAATAGGCGTGGTTGGTCAGGTTGACCGGGCAGGGCTTATCAACCGTTGCGCGATACTCGATAGCGATACGGTTATCGTCGGTCAGGGTAAAACGCGCGGTGGCCGTGAGGTTGCCCGGGAATCCCTGATCGCCGTCGGGGGAGTCCAGGGAAAACAGCGCTTCGCCGTCGTTCTGGCGCACAATTTTCCAGCGGCGCTTATCAAAGCCGTCCGGCCCGCCGTGCAGCTGGTTTTCGCCCTGGCTTGGCAGCAGCGAATAGCTCACGCCGTCCAGCTCAAAGCGGCTTTTAGCAATGCGGTTAGCGTAACGGCCAACCGATGCGCCGAGGAAAGCCGACTGGTTAATGTATTGCTCCGGCGACGCGCAGCCGAGCAAGGTTTCACGCACGCTGCCGTCAGGCAGAGGCACGCGCGCGGAGAGTAACGTTGCGCCCCAGTCCATCACCGTCACCACCATCCCCGCGCCGTTGCGCAGGGTTAACAGGCGATAAGGCAGACCGTCCGGTGCGAGGGTTGGCGTTTCGTTTAGCACTGTCCTGCTCCTTGCGATGCTTTACATACATAGAAGGTTTCTTTGATCCCGGTTTTGGCTTCGTACTGTTTCGCCACCGCGTCCTGTACGACGGGAACTAACGCCTCCGGTACCAGCGCCACCACGCAGCCGCCAAAGCCGCCGCCGGTCATGCGCACGCCGCCTTTGTCGCCGATGGCCTCTTTCACGATTTCAACCAGGGTATCGATCTGCGAAACGGTAATTTCAAAATCATCGCGCATGGAGGCGTGAGATTCTGCCATCAGCTCGCCCATGCGTTTCAGGTCGCCTTGCGCCAGCGCTGAGGCCGCTTCCACGGTGCGGGCGTTTTCCGTCAGAACGTGGCGCACGCGCTTCGCCACTACCGGGTCAAGCTCGTGGGCCACTTTGTTAAATTCTTCGAGCGTGACGTCGCGCAGGGCAGGCTGCTGGAAGAAGCGCGCGCCGGTTTCGCACTGCTGGCGGCGGGTGTTGTACTCGCTGCCTACAAGGGTGCGCTTGAAGTTGCTGTTGATGATGATGACCGCCGCGCCTTGCGGCAGGGGAACCGCTTTGGTGCCGAGCGTGCGGCAGTCGATCAGCAGCGCGTGCTCTTTCTTGCCGAGCGCGGAGATCAGCTGATCCATAATGCCGCAGTTGCAGCCCACGAACTGGTTTTCTGCTTCCTGACCGTTAAGCGCGATTTGCGCCCCGTCCAGCGGCAGATGATACAGCTGCTGGAAGACGGTACCGACCGCCACTTCCAGAGAGGCAGACGAGCTTAACCCCGCCCCCTGCGGCACGTTGCCGCTGATGACCAGATCCGCGCCACCGAAGCTGTTATCCCGCTGTTGCAGATGCTTCACCACCCCGCGCACGTAGTTTGACCACTGCTGCGTATCGTGAGCGATAATCGGCGCATCGAGAGAAAACTCGTCGACCTGATTGTCGTAGTCGGCGGCAACTACGCGCACCGTGCGGTCGTCGCGCTTCGCGCAGCTGATGACCGTCTGATAATCAATCGCGCAGGGCAGCACGAAGCCGTCGTTATAGTCGGTGTGTTCGCCAATCAGGTTAACGCGGCCTGGTGCCTGAATCACATGGGTGGCAGGGTAGCCAAAAGTTTCAGCAAACAGGGATTGTGTTTTATCTTTCAGACTCATTTTTTAGACTCCTGATTCGCGGTAATGGACGTCGCTAACGGCGCGCAGGCGCTCTGCTGCCTGTTCAGCCGTCAGGTCACGCTGGGTTTCCGCCAGCATTTCATAGCCCACCATAAACTTACGCACCGTCGCGGAGCGCAGCAGGGGTGGGTAGAAATGGGCGTGCAGCTGCCAGTGTTGATTCTCTTCGCCGTTGAACGGCGCGCCGTGCCAGCCCATTGAGTAAGGGAAGGAGCACTGGAACAGATTATCGTAGCGGCTGGTCAGCTTTTTCAGCGCCAGCGCAAGGTCGTCGCGCTGGGCGTCGTTCAGATCGGTGATGCGCTGAACGTGGGCTTTCGGCAGCAGCAGCGTTTCGAACGGCCACGCCGCCCAGTAGGGGACAACCGCTAGCCAGTGTTCGGTTTCGACCACGGTACGGCTGCCGTCGGCCAGCTCGCGCTGGGTGTAATCCACGAGCATCGGCGAGCCGTTCCCGGCGTAATAGTCTTTTTGCAGACGGTCTTCGCGCTCGGCTTCGTTCGGCAGGAAGCTGTTGGCCCAAATCTGGCCGTGCGGGTGCGGGTTAGAGCAGCCCATCGCCGCGCCTTTGTTTTCAAACACCTGCACCCACGGGTAATGCTGACCCAGCTCGGCGGTCTGCGTCTGCCAGGTGCTGACCACCTCTTTCAGCGCCTCGACGCTCAGCTCCGGCAGCGTTTTGCTGTGATCCGGCGAGAAGCAGATCACGCGGCTGGTCCCGCGCGCGCTTTCGCAGCGCATCAGGGGGTCGCGGCTTTCCGGGGCGTCCGGCGTGTCGGTCATCAGCGCGGCAAAATCGTTGGTAAAAACGAAGGTGCCGGTGTAATCGGGGTTTTTATCACCGGTGACGCGCGTATTGCCCGGACAGAGGAAGCAGTCGGGATCGTGCTGCGGAAGCGTTTGTTTCGCAGGGGTCTCTTGCGCCCCCTGCCAGGGGCGCTTGGCGCGATGCGGAGAAACTAAAATCCATTGCCCGCTAAGCGGGTTAAAACGACGATGCGGATGATCGACGGGATTAAATTGCGTCATGACGGATCCTTAATCCGGATAACCCTGCGGATGGCGTGACTGCCAGTGCCAGGTATCCTGTGCCATTTCATCGAGCGTGCGCGTGACACGCCAGTTAAGCTCTTTATCGGCTTTGGTTGCATCTGCCCAGTAGGCCGGGAGATCGCCCTCGCGACGCGGCGCGAAGTGGTAGTTCACCGGTTTACCGCAGGCCTTGCTGAAGGCATTCACCACGTCCAGCACGCTGCTGCCAACGCCTGCGCCGAGGTTATAGATATGCACGCCCGGCTTGCCCGCCAGCTGCTGCATGGCCGCAACGTGGCCGTCGGCCAGATCCATGACGTGAATATAGTCACGCACGCCGGTGCCATCTTCGGTCGGGTAGTCGTTGCCAAAAATCGCCAGCGAGTCGCGACGGCCCACGGCCACCTGCGCGATATACGGCATCAGGTTGTTTGGAATGCCCTGCGGATCTTCACCCATATCACCGGAAGAGTGCGCGCCGACCGGGTTGAAGTAGCGCAGCAGGGCGATGCTCCACTCCGGCTGGGCTTTTTGCAGGTCGGTCAGGATCTGTTCAACCATCAGCTTGCTTTTGCCGTACGGGCTTTGCGGCGTGCCGGTCGGGAAACTTTCAACGTAAGGGATTTTTGGCTGATCGCCGTACACCGTCGCCGAGGAGCTGAAGATGAAGTTCTTCACGTTGGCGGCGCGCATGGCGGACACCAGGCTCAGCGTCCCGGTGACGTTGTTATCATAGTATTCAAGGGGTTTTGCGACCGATTCACCAACCGCTTTCAGGCCGGCAAAGTGGATCACGGCTTCGATAGCGTGATCGTGCAGGATTTCGGTCATCAGCGCTTCGTTGCGGATGTCGCCTTCGATAAAGGTCGGTTGCTTGCCGCCAAGACGTTCAATGACGGGCAGCACGCTGCGCTTACTATTACACAGGTTGTCGAGGATGATGACGTCATGACCGTTTTGCAGCAGCTGCACACAGGTATGACTTCCGATGTAACCGCTACCACCTGTTACCAGAACTCGCATATTTCGCTCCATTGGGCTTATGGTATGTATTAACCATAGCATAACAGAGTCGTTAAAAGTGTGACATGAGATAAAATTGTGGAATCGTTTACACTGATGATGACACCCGATTTTTGAACAGATTCACCCATTCTAGATCAAAGAGATAGCGTTGTAATGTTGCAGCTTGTCTGAAAAGGGGGCAGCGCCCCCGGTGAGTTAATCGATTTTACTTAGCAGGTAGCCGTAGCTCTCGCCGTCGGGAATAAATTCCAGACGGTGGGTAATGCAGGCGGGGGCGTCCTCCGCGTGGTGGGATACAAACAGCAGCTGCGTTTCACCTTCGCCAATCAGCACATCAACAAAACGGCGTATCAGCTGGCGGTTAAGCGGATCCAGCCCCTGCAACGGCTCGTCGAGAATCAGCAGCGTAGGGTGCTTGACCAGCGCGCGCACGATCAGCGCCAGACGCTGTTGCCCCCACGACAGGCTATGAAACGGCGCGTCCGCCACCCAGCTATCCATCCCCAGAATATCCAGCCACTGCTGCGCCAGCTTGTGCTGTTTATCCGATACCGCCTGATAAATGCCGATGGAGTCGAAATAGCCGGAGAGGATCACGTTGCGCACCGTGGTGCTCACCCGGTAGTCGAGATGCAGGCTGCTGCTGACGTACCCGATGTGCTTTTTGATATCCCAGATGGTTTCACCGCTGCCGCGACGGCGGCCAAATAGCGTTAAGTCGTTGCTGTAGCCCTGCGGGTGATCGCCGGTTATCAGGCTCAGCAGGGTGGATTTTCCCGCGCCGTTCGGGCCGACAATCTGCCAGTGCTCGCCGGGATTAACCGTCCAGCTTAGCTGATTAAGGATCGGGCGATCGTTATAGGAGACCACGCCGTTATGCAGCACGATGCGCGGCTGCTGCGGATCAAGCCCGTGGCGGGCGGAAGGCGCATCTGGCTCCGGCAGGGCGATGCCGTCGAGCTTTTCGCTGTGCGCGAGCTGGGCAATCAGCGCCTGGTTGAGCAGGGCCGCCTTTTCGCCGGTTTCCGTCAGGCTGCAATCTGCCAGCACCCCCGCGTTTTGCACGAAGTCCGGGATCTCGTCAAAGCGATTGAGCACCAGCACGATGGTGTAACCCTGCTGATTCAGCGTGCCGAGCAGCGCCGCCAGCTGGGCGCGGGACTGCACGTCCAGCCCGTCGAAGGGTTCATCCAGGATCAGCAGCTCCGGCTCGCTCATCAGCGCCTGGCACAGCAGGGTTTTGCGCGTTTCGCCGGTAGAGAGGTATTTAAAGCGCCTGTCCAGCAGGTGGGAAATGCCGAACTGTTCCGCCAGCCGCCGACAGCGGGCGCTGTCGCTGACCTCATCCTGAATAATTTCCGCCGTGGTGCGGCCGGTATCTTCTTCTCCAGGACTGAGCAGATCGGTGTTGTTACGCTGCCACTCGTCGCTGACCAGCTTTTGCAGCTGCTCAAACGAGAGGCGGGTAAGACGGGTGAAATCGCACTGGCGCTCGCCCTTCAGCTGCGTAAGCTCGCCTGCCAGCGCGCGAGCCAGCGCGGATTTCCCGCTGCCGTTGGTGCCGACGAAGGCCCAGCTTTCACCCGCGCGTAACGTTAAATCAGGCAGGGTCAGCGTTCGGGTATCGCTAAGACGAAACGTGCCTTGCGAAATATGCAATGATGACATGATTTATCCCATTTTTTGCAGCAATATGCGTCAGGGATACCCACTGTCGAAACGATTGTCAATGCACTCAGCACAATGTGGCGATAATTACCCGGTCAGCGTTAAAATATGCGGTCACTTCAGCACCTTCTTCTAAATCTCCGGCGTCTGCCACCGGCACCGTGGCGCAAAGCATCTGGCCGTCCGGCAGGGTCATGAGCACTTCGCACTGCTCTTCACCGCGCTCAATGTGGCTGATGGCTCCGTGCAGCTGGTTGTCCGCGTCGCTCGCCTGCGCCGGATCGCGCGTGATGTTTACCCACGGCGCCTTCAGGAGGATCAGCACCTCTTTGCCTTCGTCCAGCCCCAGACGCTGCCCGCTTTGCGCGGTGATGGCGGCCTTCAGGCGGGTGGTGCCATCGGCAAGCAGAATGTCGATATGCTGCTGCACCTGCGAATTATCGCGCGCGGTCACGGTGCCGAACCACTGATTGCGGGCGCTGGTTTGCAGGGAAAAACGAGAGATGGCGGCCAGCAGGCTGTCCAGCGGCAGGTTGTCGTCGTCGCTCAGCACGTCAAAGGCTTTTTGCTGGATGGTGCCCAGCAGGTCGTAAAGCTGGATCAGGCGCTGGCCGTAGCGGGTCAACGCCGCGCCGCCGCCGCCTTTACCGCCCGTGGCGCGGTCGACAATCGTCTGCTCGCTCAATGTATTCATGTCATTGATGGCATCCCAGGCACTTTTGTAGCTAATGCCCGCGTTTTTCGCCCCCTGGCTAATTGAGCCGGTTTGCTCTATTTGTTTAAGCAGGGCGATACGTCGCGGATCGGCGAAAAGCTTCTGCTGAAGTCGTAATGTGAGGAGAATTTCGGCCTGCATAACAGTGTCCTGGCAAAAAGCGTATTGTGAACCAAATGCCGCAGCGGGCAAAGTCCACCGCACAAAAGGGGATGTTTTTCTCACTTTTCAGGGTAGAATGGTTCGTTCACAATGTCTGGAGAAAACCATGTTAGAGTTGTTGAAAAGTCTGGTATTCGCCGTGATCATGGTACCAGTAGTGATGGCAATCATCCTCGGTGCAATCTACGGCCTGGGTGAAGTGTTCAACGTATTTTCGAACATCGGTCATAAAGACCAGCCTAAAAAGCAGCATTGATTCCCTACAAAACGCCCGGCTCGTCCGGGCGTTTTGCTCTCAAGTTTTTGTCTCTCCCGCCGATATCATTTACACCACCAGGTAGCTTTACTCCCTAATCGGTACGATTTAACGCTAGGATATCCCTGCGGTTGTCGTTATATTTATAAGTATATAACGGTATGCACAGGAGCTAAAAAATGGCACGTAACTGGATACGCCTTTTCGCAGGGGCAACGCTGACGCTCTCTCTCGCGGGCAACGCGCTGGCAGACGAGGGGAAAATCACGGTCTTTGCGGCGGCGTCGCTGACCAACGCGATGCAGGATATTGCGGCGGCGTATAAGAAAGAGAAAAACGTCGATGTTGTTTCCTCGTTTGCCTCTTCGTCGACGCTGGCTCGCCAGATTGAAGCGGGCGCGCCGGCTGACCTGTTTATTTCTGCCGATCAGAAGTGGATGGATTACGCGGCGGAGAAAAAGTCTATCGACACGGCAACCCGCGAAACGCTGCTGGGGAATAGCCTGGTGGTAGTTGCGCCAAAAGCCAGCGCGCAGGGCGACATTACCATCAACAAAGAGACAAACTGGACCCGCCTGCTGAACGGTGGCCGTCTGGCGGTGGGCGATCCTGAGCACGTGCCTGCGGGCATTTACGCCAAAGAGGCGCTGCAAAAGCTGGGGGCGTGGAATACGCTGTCGCCGAAGCTGGCCCCGGCTGAAGACGTTCGCGGCGCGCTGGCGCTGGTAGAGCGTAACGAAGCGCCGCTGGGGATCGTGTACGGCTCTGACGCCGTGGCGAGCAAAGGCGTGAAGGTGGTAGGGACCTTCCCGGAAGACTCCCACAAGAAAGTGGAATATCCTGTTGCGATTGTTGATGGACATAAAAATGCGACCGTGACGGCCTTCAGCGACTATCTGAAGGGGCCGGAAGCGTCTGCAATCTTTAAACGTTACGGATTTACGACTCACGAATGATATTGACCGATCCTGAATGGCAGGCCGTGCTGCTGAGCCTGAAAGTCTCTTCCCTGGCAGTCGCGTTAAGTTTGCCTTTTGGGATCTTCTTTGCCTGGTTACTGGTTCGCTGCCGGTTTCCGGGCAAAGCCCTGCTTGACAGCGTTCTTCATCTTCCTCTCGTCTTACCGCCCGTCGTGGTGGGCTACCTGTTGCTGATTGCGATGGGCCGACGCGGTTTTATCGGCGAATGGCTCTACGACTGGTTTGGCCTGACCTTCGCCTTTAGCTGGCGCGGCGCGGTGCTGGCGGCGGCGGTAATGTCCTTCCCGCTGATGGTGAGGGCGATCCGCCTGGCGCTGGAAGGGGTCGATATCAAACTCGAACAGGCGGCGCGCACCCTCGGGGCCGGGCGCTGGCGCGTCTTCTTCACCATTACGCTGCCCCTGACCCTGCCCGGTATTATCGTCGGTACGGTGCTGGCCTTTGCCCGCTCGCTCGGGGAATTCGGGGCGACCATCACCTTTGTGTCTAACATTCCCGGCGAAACGCGCACCATTCCCTCGGCGATGTACACCCTGATCCAGACGCCGGGCGGAGAGGGCGCGGCGGCGCGTTTATGCATTATCTCGATCGTGCTGGCGCTGGCTTCACTGCTGGTATCGGAATGGCTGGCGCGCCTGAGCCGTGAACGGATGGGGAAATAAGATGCTGGAGCTTAACTTCACCCAGACGCTCGGCAACCACTGCCTGACGCTGAACGAAACCCTGCCCGCGAGCGGGATCACCGCCATTTTTGGCGTATCGGGCGCGGGAAAAACCTCGCTGATTAACGCCATCAGCGGCCTGACGCGTCCCCAGTCCGGGCGCATCGTGCTGAATAACCGCGTCTTAAACGACGTGGAAAATAAAATTTACCTGTCGCCGGACAAGCGCCGCATTGGCTACGTGTTCCAGGACGCTCGCCTGTTCCCGCACTACAGCGTGCGCGGCAATCTGCGCTACGGCATGGCGAAAAGCATGGCCGTGCAGTTCGATAAGCTGGTGGAGCTGCTCGGGATCGGCCAACTGCTCGACCGTCTTCCCTCATCGCTTTCCGGCGGGGAAAAGCAGCGCGTTGCCATTGGCCGGGCGCTGCTCACCGCGCCGGAGCTGCTGCTGCTCGACGAGCCGCTGGCCTCGCTGGATATCCCCCGCAAGCGCGAACTGCTGCCCTATCTGCAACGCCTCGCCCGTGAAATCAACATTCCGATGCTCTACGTCAGCCACTCGCTGGATGAAATTCTGCATCTTGCCGACAAGGTGCTGGTGCTGGAAAACGGCAGCGTTAAAGCCTTCGGCAATCTGGAAGAGGTGTGGGGCAGCAGCGTGATGCACCCGTGGCTGCCGCAGGAGCAGCAGAGCAGCATTCTGAAGGTCAGCGTGCTGGAGCACCATCCGCACTACGCCATGACCGCGCTGGCGCTCGGCGATCAGCACCTGTGGGTCAATAAAATCGACAGGCCGCTACAGTCGGCGCTGCGCATTCGTATTCAGGCGTCGGATGTCTCTCTGGTGCTGCAACCGCCGCTGCAAACCAGCATACGAAATATTCTGCGCGCCAAAGTCGCCGAGTGTTTTGACGATAACGGGCAGGTGGAAGTGAAGCTCGAGGTGGGCAGCAAGACGCTGTGGGCGCGCATCAGCCCGTGGGCCAGAGATGAACTGGGGATCAAACCTGGCCTGTGGCTTTACGCGCAAATCAAGAGTGTCTCGATTACCACCTGATCACAGCAGGTGGGTGTAGAGGTACTGCGCGATGCTGTCGGTAGTGTTATCACCAATCACCACGTTGGCGCGCGCTTTCACCGCGTCATCGGCGTTGCCCATCGCCACGCCGGTGCCTGCGGCTTCCAGCATACTGATATCGTTATAGTTATCGCCGAAGGCAATCACGTCCTGCATCGACCAGCCCTGAGACTCCACGTACCGGGTCAGGCGTTTGCCTTTGCTGTTGCCTTTACGGGCAATATCCACCTGATCGTGCCAGGACCATTCGCACTCCAGCCCCAGCGTCTGTTCAACGTGTTTGGCAAACGCGTTCAGCCGGGTGGTGTCTTCGTCCGTCAGGGCGAATTTCCAGATAGCCTCAACCTCCTGTGCCGCCTGGCGCAGGGAAGGCACCTGAGTAAAGACCGGACGCTGCGCTTCAGGCAGGGATAACGCCCAGTTGCTGGTGCGGATAACGTGCCCGGTCGGGCGCTCGTAGACCATCGCGTTATCCACATACATCAGGCCGTGAATGGCATGTTCATCCAGCAGGTCGATCAGTTGCAGCGCCTGTTCAGCGGGTAGCGGATCGGATTCTAAAACCTTTTTTGCTTGATAATCATACAAATAGGTGCCATTACAACAAATTGCAGGTGTATCTAACGCCAGTGCCTGATAAAAAGGATGAATGGCAACGTGATGTCGACCCGTTACGATGAGGAGTTGATATCCCGCTTCTTTGGCGCGTTTCAGCGCATCGAGGGAAGAGGGCAGCAGGGTTTTTTGAGGGGTAAGCAGTGTTCCGTCTAAATCCAGTGCAATCACACGCGAGGTCATTTGGTCTTCCGGGTTAATGTTGAATTTAAGGTCTTACGGGATGGTACACCGAGAGAAGACCGCTGCAACATTCCAGACTAGAATTCAGCATTCACCGTTAAAAATAATCACTTTCACGCGCAGTGAGGAAAGGAGTATTCATGAAACAAACCGTTTATACCGCCAGTCCTGAAAGTCAGCAGATCCATGTCTGGCGTTTAAATGCAGAAGGCTCACTCACGCTGGTTCAGGTTGTTGATGTTCCGGGGCAAGTCCAGCCAATGACCATCAGCCCGGATAAACGTTTTCTCTATGTTGGCGTGCGCCCGGAATTTCGCGTGCTGGCGTACCGTATCTCCCCGGATGATGGCGCGCTGACCTATACCGCCGAGGCGCCGCTGCCGGGCAGCCCGACCCATATCTCCACCGATCGCCACGGTAAATTCATCTTCAGCGGCTCTTATAACGCAGGCTGCGTGAGCGTGACGCGCCTGGACGATGGCATTCCGGTTGAAACCGTCGAGGTGGTTGAAGGACTGGAAGGCTGCCACTCCGCCAACATCACCCCGGACAACCGCACCCTGTGGGTGCCTGCGCTGAAGCAGGATCGTATCTGCCTGTTCACCCTGAGCGACGACGGTCATCTGGTGGCGCAAACCCCGGCGGAAGTGACCACCGTTGAGGGCGCTGGCCCGCGCCATATGGTGTTCCATCCAAACCAGCAGTACGCCTACGTGGTGAACGAGCTGAACAGCTCCGTGGACGTGTGGGAGCTGAAGGATCCGAACGGTCAGATCGAGTGCATCCAGACCCTGGACATGATGCCGTCTGATTTCTCCGACACCCGCTGGGCGGCGGACATTCACATTACCCCGGACGGTCGTCATCTGTACGCCTGCGATCGCACCTCAAGCCTGATCACCGTGTTCAGCGTGTCTGAAGACGGCAGCGTGCTGGCGATCGAAGGCTTCCAGCCGACCGAAACCCAGCCGCGCGGCTTTAACGTCGATCACAGCGGAAAATACCTGATTGCGGCGGGGCAGAAATCTCACCACATCGCGCTGTATGAAATCAAAGGCGTGCAGGGGCTGCTGGAAGAGAAAGGACGTTACGCCGTCGGCCAGGGGCCAATGTGGGTGGTGGTTAACGCGCACTAAGCGGCTTAAAACAAAAAACCTCGCCAATGCGAGGTTTTTTTATATCCGTAGGCCGGGTAAGGCGAAGCCGCCACCCGGGACCCACAGATTACTGCTTAGGCTCAGCCACCACTTTGCTACCCACGCCGCGGTTGTTGTATTCCCACATGCGGTTGAAGTTAGCGTCGTTCAGGTTGCGCTGTACGTTACCTTTATCATCCACGGTGCCGGTGTTGCCGGAGAATGGACGTTTAGAGATAGCGGCGTCAGCCCACGGCTTCGCCATGTTGAAGCCTTCGTTGATCACGCTGTCACGAATCACAACCTGACCGTTGGTGTTGGCATCAACATCCAGCGAACGACCCAGCTGCGCTACGCCTTCACCGGCGGCGGTAAAGCGGCTGTTCACGGCCAGGAAGCCGTAATACAGGTTGGACTGGGTGGCAGGGGCAAACACGTAGCCTTCCTGCTGCGTGCGGGAGTTCACCACGCGGAACTCGGTGTTATCAAACACCACCGCGCCGCGACCGGAAACGAGATCCACATCGCCTTCAACGTAGCTGTTAGTCACCAGCGTGCGGGTCAGACGGTTGTTTTGCAGAGTGTTTTGCACGCCGCTGTTGGTCACGAAGAAGGTGTTCTGACGGCCCAGAATGTTGACGTTGTTCAGCTGAACGCGATCGCCATCGCTGCGCAGCGCCACGGCCTGATGCGTACCTGCATCCACGCTGTCACCCAGGGTGTTCTGAATGGTCAGGTTTTGCAGCTGCAAGCCGTTATTCTGCGACCAGAATACCGCAGAGCACATCACGCCCACGGTCGCGGTGCGCTTGCTCTGGCAGTTATCAAACATATACCAGGCCGGTTTGCCCGGCATGTATTTCCCGGCCGGGTTGACCAGATGACGCCAGGTGTTGCCGTCGATTTCGGAATCGATCGCCAGACCAATCTTCACGTCGATCGCTTTTTCGCCTGTACCGTACAGGGTAATGCTGCCCGGTGCGGCGGGCACGTACACGGTACCTTCATATTCGCCAGGCAGGATCGCAATGTACTGACGCGATGCGCTGTGCTTAGTGATGGCTGCATCCACCGCCGCCTGAATTGAGGTGTGGGTTACGCCCTGCGCACCTGCCGGGCCGACAACGAAGTCAGGCTGTTTTGGTAAATTAATAGAAGAAGGGGTCCACGGCGCGGCGTTGGGATCCATCGCGGTGAAGTAGTTTGCCTTGACGAAGTTTTTCGCTTCATCGGCAGAAAGAATCGGACGCGATGCCGTGCCCGGTGCAGCCTGCTCAGAAGGCTGCTGATCCGGCGGGGTCGAGCTACATGCGGATAATGTCACGCCAAAGGCAAGTGCTAACGCCAGACGGGAAATCCTGGAAATGTTCAAGGTAAAGCTCCTGGGTATGCAAGTCTTGTGTAGATAGACGAAATAGCCTGCTTTTTTATACTAAGTTGAGCGAAACGGGAAGATAAAAAGGGTAAAAGTTGCATTTTCCGCCAGCGGCAGGGTGGTGATTCATCACAAATAAATAACATTTATCCACCACGCGGTTGACAGGCGTCGGCAGATGAAAATAAATGTCTATACAACCCATGACAAGTGGAAGGCCCATGCAGCAGCTTCATTCCGACGACGTGATATGGCGTAACGCGCGATTCGCCACGATGGATCCTGGAAATCCCGCCCCCTACGGACTGCTCGAACACCACGCGCTGGTTGTCCGTAATAGGACAATTGTGGCAATTATTCCCGATTCCGACGTACCCTCTCAACATGGCAACTGCATTGATTTACAGGGCAAACTGGTTACGCCGGGGCTGATCGACTGCCATACCCATCTGGTCTTTGGCGGCGACCGCGCGGCCGAGTGGGAACAGCGTTTAAACGGCGTCTCTTACCAGACCATCAGCGCGCAGGGCGGGGGCATCAACGCCACCGTGACCGCCACGCGCGGCAGCACGCCGGAAACGCTGCTGCACCTTGCGCAGCAGCGCCTGCAACGGCTGATGAATGAAGGGGTCACGACGATTGAGATTAAATCCGGCTATGGGCTTAACGCCGAATCAGAAGAGCAGATGTTGCAGGTCGCGCGTCAGCTGGGCCGGGATAACCCGGTTGAAATAAGCCCGACGCTGCTCGCGGCGCACGCGGTGCCTGCGGAATATCGTCAGGATCCGGATGCGTATATCGCGAAGGTGTGCGACGAGATCCTGCCCGCGCTGTGGGAAAAAGGGCTGTTCGAGGCGGTGGATGCGTTTTGCGAGAACGTCGGGTTTACGCCTGCCCAGACGGAGAAAGTGTTCCAGGCCGCCGCCGCACGGGGGATCCCCGTCAAAGGGCACGTGGAGCAGCTGTCGAATCTGGGCGGTGCGGCGCTGGTCAGCCGTTACCGCGGATTATCTGCCGATCACATTGAGTATCTCGACGAAGCCGGGGTCGAAGCGATGGCGCAACACGATACCGTGGCGGTGCTGCTGCCCGGTGCGTTCTACTTTTTGCAGGAGCGCCAGCGCCCGCCGGTTGCGCTGCTCAGAAAGCAGGGGGTCGCGATGGCGGTCGCCACCGATTACAACCCCGGCACCAGCCCCTTTGCCAGTCTCCATCTGGCGATGAACATGGCCTGCGTGCAGTTTGGCCTGACGCCGGAAGAGGCCTGGGCTGGCGTGACGCGCCATGCGGCGCAGGCGCTGGGACGGGGCAACACCCACGGGCAGCTCAAGGCCGGGTATGTGGCCGATTTTATCGTCTGGGACGCGACGCATCCGGTGGAGATGGTGTACGAGCCGGGGCGTAACCCGCTGTATCAGCGCGTTTTTCGTGGAGAAATCGTATGAAGCTATGGCGTCCTGTCGCAGAGGGCATCTGGCAAGGGCGTGACGACCGCGCGGAGGCCAGCAACGCAAAGCGTCTTTTCCAGACCATCGTCCGTCAGGAGAGGTTTGCCCCCGTGCGCGAAGGTATCGCGCTGATAGGCTTTGCCTGCGATGAGGGGGTAAAGCGCAACCACGGCAGGCTGGGTGCGGCAGAAGCCCCCGACGCGCTGCGCAAAGCGCTGGCGAATATGGCGAGCCATCCGGGGCACGAGCGGCTGGTGGATATGGGATCAATATTCGTTGAGGGCGACGCGCTGGAGGCGGCGCAGCAGGCGTTGAGCGACGCGGTGGTGACGTGCCAGCAGGCCGGGATGCGCACGCTGGTGCTGGGCGGCGGGCACGAAACCGCGTGGGCGCACGGGCGCGCCGTGCTGGATGCGTTTGCGGGCGAGCGGGTCGTTATTGTTAACCTCGACGCGCATCTCGATCTGCGTAAGGCCGAGCGCGCTACCTCGGGCACGCCGTTTCGCCAGCTTGCGCACTACTGCGCGGCGCAGTCGCGCGAGTTTCACTACGCCTGTTTGGGCGTAAGCCGCGCGGCGAACACCCAGGCGCTGTGGGATGAGGCGCAGCGCCTTAACGTCCTGATGGTAGAGGATATTCTTTTCAGGCGTGATGCATTACCCTCACTGAAGACGATTCTGGCGCAGGCGGACAGCGTTTATCTGACCATTGACCTCGACGTGCTTCCGGCGGGTGAAATGCCTGCGGTATCGGCACCGGCGGCGCTGGGCGTTCCGGCGCTGGATCTGCTGCCGGTGATTGAGCACATCTGCCGGAGTGGAAAGCTGCGGGCGGCAGATCTGGTTGAGTTTAATCCGCAGTACGACAGGGATGGACAGGGGGCGAAACTCGCCGCGCGTCTGGCCTGGCAAATTGCTCACTGGTGGGCATAACACCCTTAAGGAGTCACTATGTTTTCACGCTCACCCCGGGCGCCCAGCCCTCCGGCGCCCTTTTATGAAAAGGTGAAACAGGCGATTAGCGAGAAAATCGCGGCGGGCGACTGGCGCGCTCACGACCGTATTCCCTCCGAGGCGGAGCTGGTGGCGCAGTTTGGGTTTAGCCGCATGACCGTTAACCGCGCCCTGCGCGAGCTGACCGACGAGGGGCTGCTGGTGCGTCTGCAAGGGGTTGGCACCTTCGTTGCCGAGCCAAAAGGCCAGTCGGCGCTGTTTGAAATCCGCAGCATCGCCGACGAAATTGCCGCGCGGCATCATCATCACCGCTGTGAGGTGCTGGTGCTGGAGGAGACTCAGGCCAGCGCGGAGCAGGCGCTGGAGCTGGCCGTGAAAGAGGGGACGCGCATTTTCCATTCGGTGATGGTCCATTTTGAAAACGACATCCCGGTGCAGATTGAAGACCGCTGCGTCAACGCGGAGCGCGTGCCGGATTATCTTCTTCAGGATTACACCCGAACCACAGCGCACGCCTATCTGTCGCAGATCGCCCCGCTGACGGAAGGGGAGCACATCGTGGAGGCTATTTGCGCCACGCCGCACGAGTGCGAACTGCTGCGTATCAAAGAGCATGAACCCTGCCTGCTGATCCGCCGCCGCACCTGGTCTTCGTCACACATCGTGTCGCAGGCGAGACTGCTGTTTCCCGGAAATCGCTACCGCTTGCAGGGCCACTTTATGCCCTGATTTTTAAAACGTGATAGCTAACGCAATATAACAAAATTGTATATTTTTTGTTAAATCCAGCCTTGTGTGTGCTTGTCTATACAAGTATATCTTACTGCATCATCTGTCCCGTATGAGGAGCACACAATGTCGTCAGGTAAATACCGCCAGCAGGACGTTCGCGCCCCGCGCGGCACCACGCTTACCGCCAAAAGCTGGCTCACCGAAGCCCCGCTGCGCATGTTGATGAACAACCTCGATCCTGAGGTGGCCGAAAATCCCCACGAGCTGGTGGTGTACGGCGGCATTGGCCGCGCCGCGCGGAACTGGGAGTGCTACGACGCCATTGTGAACGCGCTGACGCAGCTGGAAAGCGATGAAACCCTGCTGGTGCAGTCCGGCAAGCCGGTCGGCGTATTCAAAACCCACGCCAACGCGCCGCGCGTATTGATTGCCAATTCCAACCTGGTGCCGCACTGGGCCACCTGGGAACACTTCAACGAGCTGGACGTCAAAGGGCTGGCGATGTACGGCCAGATGACGGCGGGCAGCTGGATCTACATCGGCAGCCAGGGCATCGTGCAGGGCACCTACGAAACCTTCGTTGAGGCCGGTCGCCAGCACTATAACGGCTCCCTGAAAGGGCGCTGGGTGCTCACCGCCGGGCTGGGCGGGATGGGTGGCGCACAGCCGCTGGCCGCGACCCTTGCCGGGGCCTGCTCGCTGAACATTGAGTGCCAGCAGAGCCGTATCGATTTCCGTCTGCGTACCCGCTACGTGGACGAGCAGGCTGACAGTCTGGACGACGCGCTGGCGCGGATCGAGAAATACACCGCCGAAGGCAAAGCCGTGTCGATTGCCCTGTGCGGCAACGCGGCGGAGATCCTTCCTGAACTCGTCGCCCGTGGCGTGCGCCCGGATCTCGTCACCGACCAGACCAGCGCCCACGATCCGCTGCACGGCTATCTGCCCGTGGGCTGGACGTGGGACGCCTACCAGCAACAAGCCGAAACCGACCCGGAAGGGACGGTTCAGGCAGCCAAACGCGCGATGGCGCAGCATGTCTCGGCCATGCTGGCCTTCAGCCAGAAGGGCATCCCGACCTTCGATTACGGCAACAATATTCGCCAGATGGCCAAAGAGACGGGCGTGGCAAACGCATTCGACTTCCCCGGCTTTGTGCCTGCCTATATCCGTCCGCTGTTCTGCCGCGGCATCGGCCCGTTCCGCTGGGTGGCGCTCTCCGGCGATCCGGAAGATATCTACAAAACCGACGCGAAGGTGAAAGAGATTGTCGCCGACGACGAACATCTGCACCGCTGGCTGGACATGGCGCGCGAGCGGATCAGCTTCCAGGGGCTGCCCGCGCGTATCTGCTGGGTAGGGCTGGAATGGCGGCAAAAGCTCGGCCTCGCGTTTAACGAAATGGTGCGCAGCGGCGAAGTGTCCGCGCCGATTGTGATAGGGCGCGACCATCTGGACTCCGGCTCCGTCGCCAGCCCGAACCGCGAGACCGAAGCCATGCGCGACGGCTCGGACGCGGTATCCGACTGGCCGCTGCTGAACGCTTTACTGAACACCGCCAGCGGCGCGACCTGGGTGTCGCTGCACCACGGCGGCGGCGTGGGGATGGGCTTCTCCCAGCACGCCGGGATGGTCATCGTCTGCGACGGAACCGACGAGGCGGCGGCGCGTATCGCCCGCGTGCTTCACAATGACCCGGCGACCGGCGTGATGCGCCATGCGGACGCGGGCTATGACATTGCCATTGATTGCGCCAAAGAGCAGGGGCTAAACCTGCCGATGATCCCTGCCACACAAGGAAAGCTTTGATGAACGCTCTGACACTGACTCCCGGCTCGCTGACCCTGAAACAGCTGCGTACAATCTGGCGCCAGCCGGTGGCGCTCACGCTGGATGAAAGCGCCCACGCGGCGATTAACGACAGCGTGGCCTGCGTCGAGGCCATCGTGGCCGAAGGGCGCACCGCCTACGGCATTAACACCGGGTTTGGCCTGCTGGCGCAGACCCGCATCGCGACCCAGGATCTGGAAAATCTACAGCGCTCGCTGGTGCTCTCCCACGCGGCGGGCGTCGGTCAGCCGCTGGACGATGAGATTGTCCGCCTGATGATGGTGCTTAAGATCAACAGCCTGGCGCGCGGCTTCTCGGGCATTCGTCTGAGTGTGATCCAGGCGCTGATGGCGCTGGTGAATGCAGAAGTCTATCCATGGATCCCGGCGAAAGGCTCCGTGGGCGCGTCCGGCGATCTGGCACCGCTGGCGCATATGTCCCTGCTGCTGCTCGGGGAAGGGAAGGCGCGCTGGCAGGGCGAGTGGCTGCCTGCGAAGGAGGCGCTGGAAAAAGCCGGGCTGGAGCCGATTACCCTGGCGGCAAAAGAGGGGCTGGCGCTGCTGAACGGCACCCAGGCGTCGACCGCCTTTGCCCTGCGAGGATTGTTTGAGGCGGAAGATCTGTTCGCCTCGGCGGTGGTGTGCGGCGCGCTGACCACCGAAGCGGTGCTCGGCTCGCGTCGTCCGTTCGACGCGCGCATTCACGAGGTGCGCGGCCAGCGCGGGCAGATTGACGCCGCCGCGATGTATCGCCATCTGCTGACCGATTCCAGCGAGATTTCGGATTCGCATCACAACTGCGACAAGGTGCAGGACCCTTATTCCCTGCGCTGCCAGCCGCAGGTGATGGGAGCCTGTCTGACGCAGCTGCGCCAGGCGGCGGAGGTGCTGCTGGTGGAAGCAAACGCGGTATCCGATAATCCGCTGGTCTTTGCCCAGGAGAACGAGGTGGTGTCCGGCGGGAACTTCCACGCCGAGCCGGTGGCGATGGCGGCGGATAATATCGCGCTGGCGATTGCCGAAGTCGGCGCGTTGTCCGAGCGGCGTATCGCGCTGATGATGGATAAACATATGTCTCAGCTGCCGCCGTTCCTGGTGCGCAACGGCGGGGTAAACTCGGGCTTTATGATTGCCCAGGTCACGGCGGCGGCGCTGGCGAGCGAGAACAAAGCCCTGTCGCACCCGCACAGCGTGGACAGCCTGCCAACCTCGGCTAACCAGGAAGATCACGTTTCGATGGCCCCGGCGGCCGGACGCCGACTGTGGGAGATGGCTTCCAACACGCGCGGCGTGCTGGCGGTCGAGTGGCTGGCGGCCTGTCAGGGGATCGATCTGCGCGAAGGGTTAACCTCCAGCCCGCTGCTGGAGCAGGCGCGTCATGCGTTGCGCGAGCACGTCACCCATTACGACGACGATCGGTTCTTCGCGCCGGACATTGATAAGGCGATCCAGCTTCTGGAAGAGGGAAGGCTGGTGGGGTTGTTGCCTTCAGTGCTGTGATTTTTGCCCTCACCCTAACCCTCTCCCACGGGGAGAGGGGATAGTTAGGTTTTCTCCCTCTCCCTGTGGGAGAGGGCCGGGGTGAGGGCATCAGCCCGCACTATTATAAATACATCGCCGTTATCGACGCGCTGCCAAGCGTGTGGAAATGCACGTTAAAGCCCACCATCGCGCCGCTCGCGCCTTCGTCCACCTCAATCTTGTCCACGTCCAGCGCGTGTACCGTGAAGATATAGCGGTGCGTTTCCCCTTTTGGCGGCGCCGCGCCGCCGTAGCCCGCTTTGCCGAAATCGGCACGCGTCTGCACGGCACCTTCCGGCAGCGCAACCAGATCCGAGCCGGAGCCTTGCGGCAGCACGCGCGTGTCGGCGGGCAGGTTGGCGACAATCCAGTGCCACCAGCCGGAGCCGGTCGGGGCGTCCGGGTCGTAGCAGGTCACGACGAAGCTTTTGGTGCCAGCGGGCACCTCGTCCCAGGCCAGGTGTGGAGAGATATTATCCCCCTGATAGCCCATGCCGTTGAAAACGTGGCGCTCGGGAAGCTTTTCGCCGTCGCGCAGATCTTTACTGATGATTTTCATACGGTTTACCCTCGTTATTCACTCGTTCAGAAAGTGTAACGCATGGGGTTAAATCGCGAAATGCGCGGGAATGTTAACGGCTGTAACCACCGCATCCGTTAATTTACGCAGCTGCTCCGGGGTAATGACGTACGGCGGCATCAGGTAGATAAGCTTGCCGAAAGGCCGCACCCAGACGCCGCGCGCCACGAAGAAGCGCTGGAGCGCCGCCATGTTCACCGGATGGGTGGTCTCAATCACGCCAATTGCACCCATCACGCGCACGTCCGCCACGAACTCCGCATCAGCCGCCGCGCTCAGTTCCTGTTTAAGCTGCGCCTCGATGGCCGTCACCTGGGTTTGCCACTCGCCGCTTTCAAGGATCGCGAGGCTTTCGCTCGCCACCGCGCAGGCCAGCGGGTTGCCCATAAAGGTCGGGCCGTGCATAAAGCAGCCCGCGTCGCCGTCGCTGATGGTATCGGCGACGCGGCGGGTGGTGAGGGTCGCGGAGAGCGTCATGGTGCCGCCGGTCAGCGCTTTGCCCAGACAGAGAATGTCCGGCGCGATCCCCGCGTGCTCGCAGGCAAACAGCCTGCCGGTGCGGCCAAAACCGGTGGCGATCTCGTCGGCAATCAGCAAAATCCCTTCCCGATCGCACATCTTCCGGATGCGCTTCAGCCACTCCGGGTGATACATGCGCATTCCGCCCGCGCCCTGAACAATCGGCTCAAGAATAACGGCGGCGATCTCGTGGCGATGCGCCGCCATCAGGCGCGCAAAGCCCACCATGTCCATCTCGTTCCACTCGCCGTCGAAGCGGCTCTGCGGCGCAGGCGCAAACAGGTTCTCCGGCAGATAGCCCTTCCACAGGCTGTGCATGGAGTTGTCCGGATCGCACACCGACATCGCGCCAAAGGTATCCCCGTGATAGCCGTTGCGGAAGGTGAGGAACCGCTGGCGCGGCTCGCCCTTCGCGTGCCAGTACTGCAACGCCATTTTCATGGCCACCTCAACGGCCACCGAGCCGGAATCCGCGAGGAAAACGCACTCCAGCGATTCGGGCGTCATGGCGACCAGACGACGGCACAGGTCAACCGCAGGCTGATGGGTGATCCCGCCAAACATCACGTGCGACATCTGGTCGATCTGCGCTTTCATCGCCGCGTTCAGGCGCGGATGGTTGTAGCCGTGGATCGCTGCCCACCAGGAGGACATGCCGTCGACCAGCGCCTCGCCGCTGGCGAGATGCAGCTCGCAGCCGTGAGCGGAGGCCACCGGATAGACCGGCAGAGGGCGGGTTGTGGAGGTGTAAGGGTGCCAGATATGCTGTCTGTCGAAGGCGAGATCGTCCGGGGTCATAATCGACTTGTAAACCATTTTGAAAACATTTAGGTTTACAAGTATAAACCGAACCGAGAATTAACAAAACCCTTTGGAGAAGCCCGATGGCTCACCACGCACGCTGGACGATGTCGCAAGTCACTGAATTATTCAACAAACCCTTCCTGGAGCTGATGTTTGAAGCGCAGCAGGTGCATCGTCAGCACTTCGATCCGCGCCACGTTCAGGTCAGCACGCTGCTGTCGATCAAGACCGGGGCCTGCCCCGAAGATTGCAAATACTGCCCGCAGAGCGCGCGCTATAAAACCGGCCTTGAAGCCGAGCGTTTGATGGAGGTGGAGCAGGTGCTCGACTCCGCGCGTAAGGCCAAAAACGCCGGGTCGACCCGTTTCTGCATGGGCGCGGCGTGGAAAAACCCGCACGATCGCGACATGCCCTATCTGGAGCAGATGGTTAAAGGCGTGAAGGAGATGGGGCTGGAAGCCTGTATGACCCTCGGCACGCTCAATGAGCATCAGGCGCAGCGCCTGTCGGCGGCGGGACTGGACTATTACAACCACAACCTCGACACCTCGCCGGAGTTTTACGGCAACATCATCACCACCCGCACCTATCAGGAGCGTCTGGACACGCTCGATAAGGTGCGGGACGCCGGGATCAAAGTCTGCTCGGGCGGCATTGTTGGCCTGGGGGAAACGGTGAAAGACCGCGCGGGGCTGCTGCTCCAGCTGGCGAACCTGCCGACGCCGCCGGAAAGCGTGCCGATCAACATGCTGGTGAAGGTGAAAGGCACGCCGATGGCGGACAACGACGACGTGGATCCGTTTGACTTCATCCGCACCATCGCCGTGGCGCGCATCATGATGCCAACCTCGTTTGTGCGCCTCTCCGCAGGCCGCGAGCAGATGAGCGAACAGACGCAGGCGATGTGCTTTATGGCCGGGGCCAATTCCATCTTCTACGGCTGCAAGCTGCTGACCACCCCGAACCCGGAAGAGGACAAAGACGTTCAGCTGTTTCGCAAGCTGGGGCTAAACCCGCACCAGACCGAGGTGCTGACGGGCGATAACGAGCAACAGCAGCAGCTTGAACAGCAGATTTTCAACGCCGACACCGACCAGTTCTACAACGCGGCAGCCGTATGACCTGGCAGCAGCGCATCCATACCGCGCTGGAGGAACGCCGGGCGGCGGACGCTTTTCGCGTGCGCACCGTGGTGGAGAACGGTGCAGGCCGTTTTCTCACCCGCGACGGTCGGCGGTTCTGCAACTTTTCCAGCAACGATTATCTCGGCCTGAGCCAGCACCCGCAGATTGTGCGTGCCTGGCAGCAGGGCGCTGAACGCTACGGCGCGGGCAGCGGCGGGTCGGGCCACGTCAGCGGCTACACCACGGCGCATCAGGCGCTGGAGGAGGAGCTTGCCGACTGGCTGGGCTATCCGCGCGCGCTGCTGTTTATCTCCGGCTTTGCCGCCAATCAGGCGGTCATTACGGCGCTGATGGGCAAGGATGATCGGATTGTGGCCGACCGTTTAAGCCACGCCTCCCTGCTGGAGGCGGCAAACCTCAGCCCGGCGCAGCTGCGGCGCTTTGCCCATAACGACGCCCGCCAGCTTGCCTTACTGCTTGATAAACCCTGCGCAGGGCAGCAGCTGGCGGTGACGGAGGGGGTGTTCAGCATGGACGGCGACAGCGCGCCGCTCGCGCAACTCCAGGCCACGGCTGCGCAGAAAAACGCGTGGCTGCTGGTGGACGATGCCCATGGTATCGGCGTGGTCGGTGACGAGGGGCGCGGCAGCGCCTGGCAGCAGGGCGTAAAGCCCGAACTGCTGGTCGTCACCTTCGGCAAAGGATTTGGCGTCAGCGGGGCGGCGGTGCTGTGCAGCAAATCGGTCGCCGATTACCTGCTGCAATTCGCGCGACACCTGATTTACAGCACCAGTATGCCTCCGGCGCAGGCCGTGGCGTTGTCCGCCTCGCTGGCGGTCATTCGCAGTGACGACGGGGCGCAGCGCCGCGCTCGGTTAGCCGAGCGCATCGGGCGTTTCCGTCAGGGGCTGAGCGCGCTGCCGTTTCAGACCACCGATTCGCAGAGCGCGATCCAGCCGGTTATCGTCGGTGATAACGCCCGGGCGCTGCGTCTGGCGCAGGCGTTACGCGAGCGGGGCATGTGGGTTACGGCGATCCGTCCACCCACGGTGCCGCCGGGCACGGCGCGTCTGCGCCTGACGCTCACGGCGGCTCACGAAACAGACGATATTGATACGCTGCTGGAGGCGCTGCATGTCGCCAGTCAATAAACGCGCCGTCGCCGCCGCTTTCGGCCGCGCCGCGCAGCGGTATTCACAGCACGATGCGCTGCAACGTCAGAGCGCCAGCGGCCTGCGGGCGACCCTCGGCGAAGGCCATTTTCAGCAGGTGCTGGACGCGGGATGCGGGCCGGGCGGCAACAGCCGCGACTGGCGCGAGGCCGGAAGCTGCGTGACGGCGCTCGATCTCTCGCCGCAGATGCTGGACGAGGCGCGCCAGCAGCAGGCGGCGGATCGCTATCTGGTGGCGGATATCGAGGCCATACCGCTGGCGGACGCGCAGTTTGATCTGGTCTGGAGCCATCTTGCGGTGCAGTGGTGCAGCAGCCTGCCGCAGGCGTTAGGCGAGCTGTACCGCGTCACGCGCCCCGGCGGGAAGGTTGCTTTTACCACGCTGCTGGAAAGCTCCCTGCCGGAGCTAAATCAGGCGTGGCAGGCGGTAGACGCCCGGGCGCACGCCAACCGTTTTCTCTCGCAGGAGGCGGTGCTTCAGGCGCTGCGCGGCTGGCGTTATCGCTACAGGGTGCAGACCATCACCCTTGCCTTTAACGACGCGCTCAGCGCCATGCGATCGCTTAAGGGCATCGGCGCCACGCATCTGCATTCCGGGCGCGACAACAAGCCGCTGACGCGCGGCGAGTTGCAGCGTCTGGAGATGGCCTGGCCGCAGCAGGAGGGGGCGTTCACGCTCTCTTATCAACTTTTTCATGGGATTATCGAACGTGACTGAACGTTATTTTGTGACCGGCACGGATACCGAAGTAGGTAAAACCGTCGCCAGCGCCGCGCTGCTTCAGGCGGCGAATCTGAAGGGATACCGCACCGCAGGCTACAAGCCCGTTGCCTCCGGCAGCGAGATGACGCCCGACGGGCTGCGCAATACCGACGCCCTGGCGCTACAGCGTCACAGTAGCCTGGCGCTGAGCTACGACGAGGTTAACCCCTATACCTTCGCCGAGCCGACCTCGCCGCATATCGTCAGCGCGGACGAAGGGCGCGATATCGATTTTGCCGTGCTGTCCGGCGGCCTGCGCGCGCTGGAGCAGCAGGCCGAATGGGTGCTGGTGGAGGGGGCGGGCGGCTGGTTTACGCCGCTTTCAGAAAGCCACACCTTCGCCGACTGGGTGCAGGCGGAGCAGCTTCCGGTCATTCTGGTGGTGGGCGTTAAGCTCGGCTGCATCAACCACGCGATGCTCACCGCGCAGGCAATTCGGCAGGCCGGACTGCGGCTGGCGGGCTGGGTGGCGAACGACGTTACGCCGCCCGGCAGGCGTCATCAGGAGTATCTGGCAACGCTTAAACGCCTGCTCCCCGCGCCGTTCCTCGGTGAAATTCCGTGGCTTGCGGGCGGGGCAGAAAACGCCGACACCGGGCGGTATCTCGATCTCAGCGCCTTGCCTCACGCGTCATCCAGTGGGCTATAAGCTCATCGTTAAGCTCGTTAACGTGGCCCTGCGCCACGTTACGCCCGCGATAAAGCAGACAGAAGCGGTCAGCCACCCGGCGAATAAACGACAGCTGCTGCTCTGCCAGTAACACCGTCATCCCCAGCTCCTGACTCAGCCGCACCAGCAGCTGCCCTAACTTCTGGGCGAAACTCGGTTCCGCGCCGTGCATCGGCTCATCCAGAATCAACACGCGTGGGCGATTCACCAGCGCATTGGCGAGCGCCAGCTGGTACTGCACATCAGGCGTCAGCCCATTAGCACGCTGCTGGCGCAGGGGATAAAGCTGCGGGAAAAGGTCAAAGATGTCGCCTGTGGCACCGGCGTCGCGCTGCCCCGTTGCCCGCAGGGCGATATGCAGATTCTCTTCGATTGTCAGCTGCGAGAATATCCGCCTGTCCTGCGGCACGTAACCAATGCCGGGGATACGGGGCAGTTCCGGCGGCTGGTGCAGCAGGTCGCAGGGCGGTGCGCCCGCCTCGTGCCAGATGATGGTGCCGCTGTCGACGGGCACATTGCCGACGATGCAGTTCATCAGGGTGGTTTTCCCCATCCCCGGCAGGCCAATCACCCCGGTACACTGGCCTTGCGGAAAATCTAAATCCACGTTCCATAACGTATGTTGGCTTCCGTAGAACTGGTTCACTGCACGCAGACTCAACATCTTTCTCTCCTTAAAAATCGTTGTGGGCAAGGCTCGTTTCAGATACTGCAAAAGACCTGCCAGAAACACGAAGTTGATTAAAAAAGCCCCTTTTTTAGGAATGCGCCTCGGGTTCAGGTGAGCGGTCGGAGAGAGTTGCACAGCGGCAGTGCTGACGGTGTCGGGTGGTGGTGCAACGGTAAAAATAGGCGAAATGTGATTAAGATCTCACCAAATGTTATCTGTGGTTCAACTGATTACCATCAAAAAAGAGCTATAAAAATTTTTTGTTAACCCGCCGCTGGGAAAAACCGGGAATCGCCCGAGTGGCGGTCCATACGGGCTGGAAGCAGTTATCCACTATTCCTGTGGATAACCATGTGTATGAGAGTTAGAAAACACGCGAAAAGCGAGAGAATACGCGGGTTACGCCTGAATTGGTGCGAAACGCGGCTTTAGGAAATATCTGTTAAAAATTAACTGGTTAAATAAAAGCAATTAGCGTAATGAAAGTGTCACCTGTTCCCGGGAATCTGACTTTACATCCCTTGACAAATGTTAAAAAAGAAAAAGTTCTGGGGATAACCGGGTCAGGGCAGCGTTTTATCTTGTCACAGTTCAAATTTTATCCCCGATCCCGCTAATCATTCGAACGCTACTCCATAAAGCCTGACATGCTACTGGTTTTTCATCCAGTATTAATTACTGGCAATCCTGGCAACTGCGAGTAAAATTACAGACCTGCCGCTAATAACGTCATCAGGTCATCGCCCATGAGTAAACCGTTTAAACTAAATTCTGCTTTCCGTCCGTCGGGCGACCAGCCTGAGGCGATTCGTCGTCTGAAAGAGGGGCTGGAAGACGGTCTTGCACATCAGACCCTGCTGGGTGTGACCGGCTCCGGTAAAACCTTTACCGTGGCAAACGTCATTGCGGATCTGCAACGCCCTACGATGGTGCTGGCACCCAACAAAACCCTCGCCGCGCAGCTGTACGGCGAGATGAAAGAGTTCTTCCCGGACAACGCGGTGGAGTATTTCGTCTCCTACTACGATTACTACCAGCCGGAAGCCTACGTCCCGAGCTCCGACACCTTTATCGAAAAAGATGCGTCGGTGAACGAACACATTGAGCAGATGCGACTGTCGGCCACCAAAGCGCTGCTGGAGCGGCGCGACGTGGTTGTGGTGGCGTCGGTGTCGGCTATTTACGGTCTGGGCGATCCGGATCTCTATCTGAAGATGATGCTGCACCTGACGCAGGGGATGATCATCGATCAGCGCGCCATTCTGCGCCGTCTTGCCGAGCTGCAATACACCCGTAACGATCAGGCGTTCCAGCGCGGGACCTTCCGCGTGCGCGGCGAAGTGATCGACATCTTCCCGGCGGAATCAGACGATATGGCGCTGCGCGTGGAGCTGTTTGACGAAGAGGTTGAGCGCCTGTCGCTGTTTGACCCGCTCACCGGCCACGTTGAATCGACCATTCAGCGCTTCACCGTCTATCCGAAAACCCACTACGTAACGCCGCGCGAGCGCATCGTGCAGGCGATGGAAGAGATCAAAGTCGAGCTGGCCGACCGGCGTAAGGTGCTGCTGGCGAATAACAAGCTGCTTGAAGAGCAGCGCATCAGCCAGCGTACCCAGTTTGACCTGGAGATGATGAACGAGCTGGGCTACTGCTCGGGCGTGGAAAACTACTCCCGCTACCTGTCCGGCCGCGGGCCGGGCGAGGCGCCCCCAACGCTGTTTGACTACCTTCCGGCAGACGGCCTGCTGGTGGTGGACGAATCCCACGTCACCATTCCGCAGATCGGCGGGATGTACCGCGGCGACCGCGCCCGTAAAGAGACGCTGGTGGAGTATGGCTTCCGCCTGCCGTCGGCGCTCGATAACCGTCCGCTGAAGTTTGAAGAGTTTGAAGCGCTGGCCCCGCAGACCATCTACGTATCGGCCACGCCGGGCAACTACGAGCTGGAAAAATCCGGTGACGAAGTGGTGGATCAGGTGGTGCGTCCGACGGGCTTGCTCGACCCGATTATCGAAGTGCGTCCGGTGGCGACGCAGGTCGACGATCTGCTGTCGGAGATCCGCGCCCGCTCCGCCATCAACGAGCGCGTGCTAGTGACGACGCTGACCAAGCGCATGGCCGAAGATTTGACCGAATACCTGGAAGAGCACGGCGAGAAGGTGCGTTACCTGCACTCCGATATCGACACCGTCGAGCGCATGGAGATCATCCGCGATTTGCGCCTGGGCGAGTTTGACGTGCTGGTGGGTATCAACCTCCTGCGAGAAGGTCTGGACATGCCTGAGGTGTCGCTGGTGGCGATTCTGGACGCCGATAAAGAGGGCTTCCTGCGCTCCGAGCGATCGCTTATCCAGACCATCGGTCGCGCCGCGCGTAACGTCAACGGGAAGGCGATCCTCTACGGGGACAAAATCACCCCGTCAATGGCGAAAGCGATTGGCGAAACCGAGCGTCGCCGCGAGAAGCAGCAGGCCTACAATGAAGAGCACGGCATCACGCCGCAGGGTCTGAACAAGAAGGTGGTGGATATTCTGGCGCTGGGCCAGAACATTGCGAAGACCAAGTCGAAAGGGCGCGGCAAAGCGCGTGCCGTGGTGGAAGAAGATACCGTCGCGCTGACCCCGAAAGCGTTGCAGCAGAAGATCCACGAGCTGGAAGGGCAGATGATGCAGCACGCGCAAAACCTCGAATTCGAAGAGGCGGCGCAGATCCGCGACCAGCTGCATCAGTTACGGGATCTGTTTATTGCGGCGTCGTAGGTTTTTTCTCCCTCTCCCTATGGGAGAGGGTTGGGGTGAGGGCATCAGGCCGCACAAAACGACCTTATCCCAGCGCCTGAATCGCCTTCTCCAGCGCCTCGCGCAGCAGGTGGCGGTCATGGCGGTATTTGATGTCGCTGGCCTCCAGCGGCTCCTGTACCACCATCCGATCGCCAATACCGGACACATCCACGTTCGGCCCTACAACCACGCCGTCAATAATTTTTTTGCCGACGTACTGCTCCATCATATTGAGCTTATCCGCCAGCGACAGGTTCGCCGCCGCCGGGCTGAGTTCGCGCCCCAGATTGCCGATATAGACCATCGGAGCAGGGGTTCGGCGCAGCGCCTGCGCCAGCTCTTTTACCAGCAGGCCGGGCATCAGGCTGGTATAAAAACTGCCGGGGCCAATCAAAATCACATCCGCTTCGCTGATGGCGTCGATCGCTTCCCGCGTGGCCGGCACGCTCGGGTAAATCATCAGCTCTTTCGGCGGGAGCGTCAGCTGGTCGATATTTACCTCGCCGTAAACTTCATGCCCTTCCGTATCAATGGCCATCAGGTCAACCGGATGTTCTGACATCGGGATCAGGAACGCGTCCACTTTCAGCAGGTTTCGTATTAAATTGATCGCCTCTAACGGCCGCACGCTCAGGTGATCGAGCGCCTTTAGCATCAGATTTCCGAGGTTATGCCCGGAAAGTTCGCCGTTACCGCCAAAACGATACTCAAACATCGCCGAAGCGACGCTTGGTTCCGTAATTAACTGGTTCAGACAGTTGCGCATATCACCCCACGCGATGCCCCCTTCCGAACGACGAATACGCCCGGTAGAGCCGCCGTTATCGGTGGTGGTGACGATCCCGGTTAGCCTGGAACCGAGCGAAGAGAGCGAAGACATCACCCGTCCCAGGCCGTGACCGCCGCCAATGGCTACAACCCGGTCGAGATCCGCAAAAGTGCGATTGCGCATACCTATTCCTTATCACGATTTATCTGCGTCACAGTACCCTAACTACCCCTAAAAGACGATGCCTCACCCGGTCCAAAATGACGTATATCAATGCGAAAGACCCATTTTTGCGTATTCTGTAGCGAAAATGCACGAACAGGTCGTTATGTAGTTAATTATATAGCGAAACCGAGAATGGCGAAGTGGGGATTTCCGCGCTACTATCGCCATAACCACGTTTTCAATTTTGAAAACATACACTCTAGCCTTTGTGCCTGTGTCGAAAGATATGGCGCTCTGGCCGTGGCGGATTTGCCACCAGGGTACAGAAAGAAATGACTGTGCCTCCCGTATCTGGAAAGGTGTACATGGCTTCACAACTCACTGATGCATTCGCGCGTAAGTTTTTCTACCTGCGTCTGTCGATTACCGATGTGTGCAATTTCCGTTGCACCTACTGTCTGCCCGATGGCTATAAACCCGGCAGCACTACCAATAACGGCTTCCTCTCCGTGGATGAAGTGCGCCGCGTCACGCGTGCGTTCTCAGAACTCGGCACCGAAAAAGTCCGTCTGACCGGGGGCGAACCCTCTCTGCGTCGCGACTTCCCCGACATCATTGCCGCCGTGCGTGAAAACGACCGTATCCGTCAGATAGCGGTCACCACTAATGGATACCGCATGGCGCGCGACGTGGCGAACTGGCGCGACGCGGGGCTGACGGCGATTAACGTCAGCGTCGATAGCCTCGACGCCCGTCAGTTCCACGCCATCACCGGCCAGGACAAGTTCCGCCAGGTGATGGACGGCATCGACGCCGCGTTTACCGCCGGGTTTGACAAGGTGAAAGTCAATACGGTGCTGATGCGCGATGTGAATCATCATCAGCTGGACACCTTCCTGGCGTGGATAAAACCGCGCCGCATTCAACTGCGTTTTATTGAGCTGATGGAAACGGGCGAGGGCAGCGACCTGTTCCGCCGCCATCATATCTCCGGCATGGTGCTGCGCGACGAGCTGCTTAAACGCGGCTGGATCCACCAGATCCGCCAGCGCAGCGACGGCCCGGCACAGGTCTTTTGTCACCCGGATTACGAAGGGGAAATCGGGCTGATCATGCCCTACGAGAAAGACTTCTGCGCCAGCTGTAACCGCCTGCGCGTGTCGTCCGTCGGCAAGCTGCATTTGTGCCTTTTTGGCGACGGCGGCGTGGATCTGCGTGATTTGCTGGCAGACGATGCTCAACAGGACGCGCTTGAGGCGCGGATTTCCGAGGCGCTGACGCACAAAAAGCAGACCCACTTCCTGCATCAGGGCAACACCGGAATTACTCAGAACCTGTCCTACATTGGCGGGTAATCAGTCTTAAGAAGGAACCAGAAGATGAGTCAGGTAAGCGCCGAGTTTATCCCAACCCGTATTGCCATTCTTACCGTGTCCGACCGCCGTGGTGAAGAGGATGATACCTCCGGCCACTGGCTGCGCGACGCGGCAACCGAGGCCGGGCATCAGGTTATCGATAAGGCGATTGTGAAAGAGAACCGCTACGCCATTCGCGCTGAAGTTTCCCGCTGGATAGCGAGCGACGATGTGCAGGTGGTGCTGATCACCGGCGGTACCGGTTTTACCGCAGGCGATCAGGCCCCCGAAGCGCTGCTGCCGCTGTTTGACCGCGAAGTCGAAGGGTTTGGTGAAGTGTTCCGGATGCTCTCGTTTGAAGAGATTGGCACCTCCACGTTGCAGTCGCGCGCCGTGGCGGGGGTGGCAAACCACACCCTGATTTTCGCCATGCCGGGGTCGACCAAAGCCTGTCGCACCGCGTGGGAAAACATTATCGCCCCGCAGCTCGATGCCCGTACCCGTCCGTGTAATTTCCATCCTCATTTGAAGAAGTAAGCTATGTCGCAACTGACCCACATTAACGCCGCTGGCGAAGCGCATATGGTGGATGTCTCCGCCAAAGCTGAAACGGTGCGTGAAGCGCGCGCTGAAGCCTTTGTTACCATGCTGCCAGAAACGCTGGCGATGATTATCGACGGCAGCCACCACAAGGGCGACGTGTTTGCCACCGCCCGCATTGCCGGGATCCAGGCGGCGAAACGCACCTGGGACTTAATTCCGTTGTGCCACCCGCTGATGCTGAGCAAAGTCGAGGTTAACCTTCAGGCGCAGCCGGAGCACAACCGCGTGCGCATCGAATCCCTCTGCCGCTTAACCGGTAAGACCGGCGTAGAGATGGAAGCGCTGACGGCGGCCTCCGTGGCGGCGCTGACCATCTACGACATGTGCAAAGCCGTACAAAAAGACATGGTGATTGGCCCGCTGCGCCTGCTGGCAAAAAGCGGCGGCAAGTCGGGCGATTTTAAGGTGGACAGCAATGATTAAGGTGCTCTTTTTTGCCCAGGTCCGCGAGTTGGTGAATACCGACAGCCTGACGCTGGATACCCCTTTTGAGAACGTTGCCGCCCTGCGCGCGCATCTGGCAGGGCAGGGCGACCGCTGGGCGCTGGCGCTGGACGAAGGAAAGCTGCTGGCGGCGGTGAATCAGACGCTGGTGGACTTTTCCCATCCGCTGACGTCAGGCGATGAAGTCGCCTTCTTCCCGCCGGTCACAGGGGGTTGAGATGGCTGACACACGCATCGTAGTAAGTCCTGACCGCTTTAGCGTGGGGACGGAATACGGCTGGCTCGCAGAGCGCGACGAAGACGGCGCGGTGGTGACCTTTACCGGAAAGGTCCGAAATCATAACCTGGGCGACAGCGTGAAGGCGCTGACCCTGGAGCATTATCCGGGCATGACCGAAAAATCGCTTGATGAAATTGTCATTGAAGCGCGCAAACGCTGGCCACTCGGGCGCGTGACGGTTATCCACCGCATCGGTGAAATGTGGCCTGGCGAGGAGATCGTCTTTGTCGGCGTCACCAGCGCCCACCGCGGCAGCGCCTTCGCGGCGGGGGAGTTCATCATGGATTACCTCAAAACCAAAGCGCCTTTCTGGAAACGCGAAGCAACTCCGGAAGGAGACCGTTGGGTGGAATCGCGCGACAGCGATAAACAGGCCGCCAGCCGTTGGTAACAGGTTTATATTGTTGTGTTAATCTTAACGGGTAAGTCCACTTAATCAGGAGTTAATCATGGACCGATTTCCGCGTTCAGATTCAATAGTGCAGCAGACCCGTTCCGGGCTGCAAACGTATATGGCTCAGGTGTACGGCTGGATGACAGTCGGCCTGCTGTTGACCGCGTTTATCGCGTGGTACGCCGCAAACACCCCTGACCTGATGATGTTTATCTTTTCCAGCAAAATCACCTTCTTCGGCCTGATCATCGCCCAGCTCGCGCTGGTGTTT
The DNA here is from genome assembly GCF_053290175.1 of Enterobacter sp. 186315. Classification (NCBI taxonomy): domain Bacteria; kingdom Pseudomonadati; phylum Pseudomonadota; class Gammaproteobacteria; order Enterobacterales; family Enterobacteriaceae; genus Enterobacter; species Enterobacter sp. 186315. The sequence continues at coordinate 38,780 of NZ_JBPTTK010000023.1, forward strand.
GTGCTCTCCGGACTGGTGCATAAGCTGAGCGCAGGGATGGCGACCACGCTGTTCATGCTCTACTCGGCGCTGACCGGGCTGACGCTCTCCAGCATCTTCATCGTCTACACCTACTCCTCCATCGCCAGTACCTTTGTAGTGACAGGCGGGATGTTCGGCGTGATGAGCCTGTACGGTTACACCACCAAGCGCGATTTAAGCGGCCTCGGCAGCATGTTGTTCATGGGGCTGATTGGGATTGTGCTGGCGTCGCTGGTAAACCTGTGGCTGAAGAGTGACGCGCTGATGTGGGCGGTGACCTACATCGGGGTGGTGGTGTTTGTTGGCCTGACGGCTTACGACACCCAGAAGCTGAAAAACATCGGCGAGCAGATCGACGTGCGCGACACTTCAACCCTGCGCAAGTACTCGATTCTGGGCGCGCTGACGCTGTATCTGGACTTTATCAACCTGTTCCTGATGCTGCTGCGTATTTTCGGCAACCGTCGTTAGTTATTTCCCCTCACCCTAACCCTCTCCCCATAGGGGAGAGGGAATTGCACGGTGCGGTCTTTTCTCCCTCTCCCTGTGGGAGAGGGCAGGGGTGAGGGCATCAGACCGCAGCGCTACCCGACTAAAATTATTTCGCCATTGCCTTCTCGTTCTTCGCCCGCAGCTTTTTCGCCCGACTCTCCAGCACCAGATAACACACCGTCGCCAGCGCCAGCGGCAGGAAGTAATAGAGCATTCGATAGGCCAGCAGCGCCGCGATAATCGTCCCCTGGGAGACATGCTCACCGGCCAGCAGCGCGATAAACACCGCTTCCAGCACGCCTATCCCCGCCGGGATATGAACAATCACCCCGGCAATACTGCTCACCAGCAGCACTCCCAGCACGAAGAAGTAATTTACGTCTTCGCCGATCAGCATCCAGATTATCGCCCCCATCGCCATCCAGTTGGCGCTGGACACCACCATCTGCAACAGCGCGAACTTCCACGACGGCAGCACCAGCTTTTGCCCCTTGATGGTCATATGGCGACGTTTGGCGAAGGCGCAGGCCCACAGATAGACCGCGATAAGCAACAGCAGCACGATGCCAATAATGCGCAGCGTGGTTTCATCGATATACCAGTGCGCGGGCAGCTGCACCACGCCGATGGTGAAAATCACCCCGCCGAGCAAAATGTAGCCCAGCCAGTTGGTCGTGATGCTCAACGAGAAAATGCGGGTGATGGTCCCACTGGGCAGCCCCAGACGTGAGTAAAGCCGGTAGCGCATCCCGATGCCGCCCACCCAGGTGCTCAGCGTCAGGTTAAAGGCGTAGCAGATAAACGACACCAGCATCACCTGGCGTTTGGCGAGCTTATGCCCGCAGTAGGCGCGCCCCAGCAGGTCGTAGCAGCCGTACATCAGATAGCTGACGATCACCAGCCCGACCGCCCCCAGCAGCACCGTCCGGTTGTAGTTGCGGATAACCTTCCACACCTCTTCCCAGTCGACCTTCTGGGCGTAAACCACCAGCAGCACCGCGACGGCGATAAAGAACAGCCAGGTAAGGATTTTCTTTGCCAGCCTCCAGCGAGGATGCGATTTGGACATCAGGGCTTCCCTCCGCTTTCCATTTCAACGCGGTCCTGGGTTTCCATTTCAGGCTGAACGGGCGGTTCTACCTGCGCCAGCTTCGGCGTGTGCGCGGGCAGCCAGCCGACCATCGCCGGGAAGTGGCGCAGGAAGTGGAACACCACCACCCCGATGCCCAGATTCCACCAGGTCCGTTTCGGCACCATCGTTTCATCCACCCGCACGCAGTCGTTAACGATAAGCCCCTGAAGGTTGTCGCGCAGCGTCTGGTTAAACTTGCGATCGTGGATGATCAGGTTGGCCTCCAGATTCAGCGACAAACTCAGCGGATCGAGGTTGCTGGAGCCCACGGTCGCCCAGTGATCGTCCATCAGCGCCACCTTGCCGTGCAGCGGGCGACGACGGTATTCGTAAATCTGCACGCCGCCCTTCACCAGATAGTTATAGAGCAGGCGCGCGCCCACTTTGACTATCGGCATATCCGGCTCGCCCTGCACGATAAGCTTCACCCGCACGCCGCGCCGGGCGGCATTGCGCATCGCATGTAAAATGCGGTAGCCGGGGAAGAAATACGCGTTGGCGATAATCACCTCGCGCTTCGCGTTCGCCAGCATCTTCAGATAGTGACGCTCGATATCGTCCCGGTGCTCGCCGTTATCGCGCCAGACGAACAGCGCCTGCGCTTCGCCGGGCATCCGGTTCTCTTCCGGGCGGTGGCGACGGCGCCACCAGCGGCGAACGGCCTCTTTGCCCGGCAGGTTTTCCAGCTCAAACAGCAAAATATCCTGCACTACCGGCCCTTCGATGCGGATCGCATAATCCTGCTTGGCCTCCGGGCCGTAGTCGGACATGTGCTCGGCGGAGTAGTTAATGCCGCCCACGAAGGCGATGGACTCGTCGATCACCACGATTTTGCGGTGCATCCGGCGAAAGAGGTTGGTGCGCATCCCGAACACGCGGGGGCCGGGATCGTAATAGCGGAACACCACCCCGGCGGCGGTCAGCTCGTTGACGAACTCATCGCTGAGATCGGGGGAGCCGTAGCCGTCCAGCAGCACCTCGATGGTGATACCGCGCTGGGCGGCGCGGAGCAGCACGGCGTGTAATTGTTTACCTACATCATCCTCAAACCAGATAAAGGTTTCGAGAATCACTTTTTTTTGCGCATGGCTAATCGCGTCAAACACCGCCGGATAGTAGTTATCGCCGTTTTCCAGCAGCGTGATTTGATTGCCTTCCTGCCACGTACATTTCATAGATGGATCTCCGCGCTCAGCGGGGCATGGTCAGACAGATGTCGCCAGTTCATGAGGGCCAGCGCCGTCGGGCTGCTGGCGTGTGCGTTTTTGACATAAATACGGTCGAGGCGCAGCAGCGGGAAGCGCACCGGGAAGGTGCGCGCCGGCCTGCCGCGCGCGCGGGTAAAAATCTCCTCCAGCCCGGCTTTCTCCTTCAGCGGATGATTCGCCCGCTGCCGCCAGTCGTTGAAATCGCCCGCGACCACCACCGGCTCGCCGTCGGGCAGGGCGTTTGTCCACTGGGCCAGCATGTCCAGCTGCGCCTGGCGGTGTGCTTCACGCAGGCCGAGATGAACGCAGCCAACGTGGAGGGGAATATCGAGCTCCGGCGGGGCGATGCGGCAATAAAGAAGGCCGCGCTTTTCGCTGTCGCCCACCGACACGTCGCGGTTCTCGTAATGTTCGATTGGAAAACGCGACAGCACCGCGTTGCCGTGATGGCCTTCCGGGTAGACGGCGTTGCGGCCGTAGGCGTAATCGCTCCACATGGTATCGGCGAGGAATTCGTAGTGCGGGGTGTCGGGCCAGTTTTCAAAATGCATCGGATGCACCTCGTGCGCGCCCATCACCTCTTGCAGGCAGACGATATCCGCGCTGACCGTGCGCACCGCGTCGCGCAGCTCCGGTAAAATGAAGCGGCGGTTAAATGCTGTGAAGCCTTTATGAATGTTTATCGTCAGCACTTTGAGTGAGAAATGCTGCGTTTTTTTGGTCATAAGCACCTTCCTGGGTCACTATCCCGATGAAAATAAAGTGTAGTAGGCGTCACAAAAAGATGCGTCGATACGGAATTTTCCGTAAAGTGCGGTAGTCTGAGTTAGCAGATAAAAATTCTTCAGGAGAGAAGCCATGAAGTGGCAACAACGCGTTCGTGTCGCAACAGGTCTAAGTTGCTGGCAGATAATGTTGCATTTACTGGTCGTGGCCGTACTGGTGATGGGCTGGATGAGCGGCACGCTGGTGCGTGTTGGTCTGGGATTATGCGTGGTTTACGGCGTGACCGTACTGGCAATGCTGTTTTTACAGCGCCACCACGAGGCGCGCTGGCGCGGGGTGGGTGACGTGCTCGAAGAGCTGACCACCACCTGGTATTTTGGTGCCGCCATGATTGTGCTCTGGCTGCTGTCGCGCGTGCTGCAAAACAACCTGCTGCTGGCCCTGGCCGGTCTGGCTATCCTCGCAGGGCCTGCGGTGGTCTCACTGCTCACCAAAGAGAAAAAGCTACGCAATGTTGCGTCTAAACATCGCGTAGGCCACTGATCCCGTCGTGGCCGCTATTGCCAGCAGCGGCCACAAGCTTCCCCAGATAATGTCCAGACTCGCATCCTTCAGATAAATTTGCTTGGTGATATCCGTGAAGTGCCGAATCGGGTTTATCCACGTCAGGTTTTGCAGCCATACCGGCATGTTCTCAACCGGGGACACGTACCCCGAGAGCAAAATCGCCGGCATCATAAAGACGAACACCCCAATAAACGCCTGCTGCTGCGTTGAGCAGAGCGCCGAAATCAGCAATCCAAAGCCCACCAGCGACAGCCCGTAAATCACCATCGTGAAGTAAAACAGCGCCAGCGATCCGGCAAACGGAATTTGATAGGCCCAGATCCCCACGCCGAGCACGATGGTGGCCTGGAAGGTGGCGACGATCAGCGCCGGAATGGCTTTGCCGACAAAAATCTGCCAGGTCGCCAGCGGCGAGACCAGCAGCTGATCCAGCGTTCCCTGTTCCCGCTCGCGGGCAACGGAGAGCGAGGTCACGATCATCACGCCGATGGTGGTGATCATGGCGATCAGCGACGGCACCACAAACCACTTGTAGTCCAGATTCGGGTTATACCAGTTACGCACCACCAGCTTGCTGTTGTTGGGTTTGGTCTTCCCGGTCATCAGCTCCTGCTGATAATCCTTCACCACCTGTTGCAGATAGTTGGCGGCAATCTGGGCGCTGTTGGAGTTACGCCCGTCGAGGATGAGCTGCATCGGCGCGGTCTGGAAGGTGTCGAGATTGCGCGAGAAATCCGCCGGGAAGCGCACCAGCAAGAGCGCCTTTTGCGTGTCGATAGTCGGCTTGATCTCCTGCGGGCTTTTCAGCAGCAGAATATGGGTAAACGCTTTGGCACGGGCAAAACGCTGCGTCAGCTCGACGGAATGTTTGCCGTTATCTTCGTTATAGATGGCGATGGTGGCGTTCGTCACCTCCAGGGTGGCGGCAAACGGGAACAGCAGCACCTGGATCAGCACCGGCAGCACCAGAATGGCGCGGGTTTGCGGCTCGCGCAGCAGGGATTGCAGCTCTTTGCGTATTAACGTCCATAAACGGTGAAACATTGCGTCGTCCTCCAGCCGGGTGGCGCTTGCGCTTACCCGACCTACAAATCGTAGGCCCGGTAAGCGTAGCGCCACCGGGCGAAATATCTGCACGGTGTTAATCTAACCGCCGTTTGGTTTTCATCCACGTCAGCCCGATAAACATCACCGCCGACGCCAGCAAAAACAGAATGTTAATCACCAGCACCACCGGGATATTCCCGGCGAGGAACAGGCTTTGCAGGGTGCTGACGAAATAGCGCGCCGGAATGATATAGGTCACCGCGCGGATCGCCGCAGGCATGCTGTCTATCTGGAAGATAAAGCCCGACAGCATAATCGACGGCAGGAAGGCGGCGTTCAGGGCCACCTGCGCGGCGTTAAACTGGTTGCGGGTGATGGTGGAGATCAGCAGTCCCATCCCCAGCGTGCTCAGTAAAAACAGACTGGTAATCAGGAACAGCAGCACCAGCGAGCCGCGATAGGGCACGCCGAGAATAAACACCGACACCAGCATACAGAGCAGCATCGCCAGCATCCCGAGGAAGTAATAGGGGATAAGCTTGCAGAGCAATAGCTCGACGCGCGTCACTTCAGTGGAGAGCAGCGCCTCCATGGTGCCGCGCTCCCACTCGCGGGCGATCACCAGCGAGGTCAGTATCGCGCCGATTACCGTCATGATGATGGTCACCGCCCCTGGAATAATAAAGTGCTGGCTGATGGCGGCGGGGTTAAACCAGTAGCGGGTCTGCACGTCGATCAGCGGCTCGAACTGCTCGCCCCGGTCTTCCGCCCGCTGCATCTGCCACAGCTGCCAGATGCCCTCGACGTAGCCCTGCACAAAGTTGGCGGTGTTGGGCTCGCTGCCGTCGGTGATCACCTGTATCGGGGCGTCGGTATTGTCCCGCGCCATGTTGGCGGCGAAATCCACCGGGATAACCACCAGCCCGCGAATTTGCCCGGCCTGCATCTTCTGGATTAGCTCCTGCCTGTTGTCGCTGATGGTGGCGTCAATGTAGGGCGAGCCGGTCATGGCGTGGGTAAAGTCCAGCGCCTCTTCGCTGCGCTGTTCCAGCAAAATCCCCACCCGCAGCTTGCTGGAGTCGAGGTTAATGCCGTAGCCGAAGATAAACAGCAGCAGCAGGGGGATCACCACCGCAATCAGCCAGCTGCTGGGGTCACGCACGATCTGGCGGGTTTCTTTAATGCACAGCGCGCGCACCCTGCGCCACGAAATTGCGCTATTGCTCATGGCTATGCTCCTTATCCCAGTCGTGGATCAGGGTGATAAACGCCTGCTCCATTGTCGGGTCCGGCTGTTCATCGTCGGCGGCCTGCGCTTTAAGATCGTCCGGCGTACCGTGGGCAATCAGCTTGCCGCGATAGACCAGCCCGATGCGGTCGCAGTATTCCGCCTCGTCCATAAAGTGGGTGGTGACCATCACCGTCACCCCTTTTTCCACCATGCTGTTGATGTGCAGCCAGAACTCGCGGCGGGTGAGGGGGTCAACGCCCGACGTCGGTTCATCAAGAAACAGGATGTCCGGCTCATGCATCAGCGAGCAGGCCAGCGCCAGGCGCTGCTTGAACCCGAGGGGTAGGTCGTCGGTGGCGTGAGAGGCGATGCTGTTCAGGCCGAACGCGTCGCTCATGCGGCTGATTTTCTCGTTCTGCGCCTTGCCGCGCAGCCCGTACACGCCGGAGAAAAAGCGCAGGTTTTGCTCTACCGTCAGGTTGCCGTAAAGGGAGAACTTCTGCGCCATATAGCCCAGATGCTGACGCGCCCTGCCGGAGCTGACCTTCAGATCCATATCCAGCACCAGCGCCTTGCCGGAGGTGGGCACCAGCAGGCCGCACATCATCTTAAAGGTGGTGGATTTCCCGGCGCCGTTCGGCCCGAGAAGGCCAAAAATTTCCCCGCGCTTTACGGCGAAATCCACGTTGTCGGTGGCGGCAAAATCGCCAAACTTTTTGGTCAAGGATTTGGCTTCAATCACCGTTTCGCCGGGCGTCCCTTCGACCGTATGCAATATCGCCCCCAGCGGAGACTCGGAGGTGCCCGCCCCGCCCAGCAGATCGATAAAGGCATCTTCAAAGCGCGGGGCGGTTTCGTTTATTTCGATATCCGGCATCCCCGGCGCGCGGCGGACGTCGTCGGCGCTGGCCTCTTTTTTCAGGATCAGGCGCACCGAGCGCCCCTGAATCATCCCGTCGCTCACCTGCGGCAGTTTCAGCACCCGCTGAAGCAGCCTGCGGTTGGACTCCTGCGGGCTGTGCAGCAGGAAGCTGCGCCCGGCCATGCTTTGGGTGAGCTTTGTCGGCTCCCCCTGATAGAGCAGCTCGCCCTCGTTCATCAGCAGCACGTCGCGGCACTGCTCGGCTTCGTCGAGGTAAGACGTGCTCCAGAGGATCAGCATGCCGTCCCCGGCCAGCTCGTGAACCATCTGCCACAGCTCCCGGCGCGAGATAGGGTCAACGCCCACGCCCGGCTCGTCCAGCAGCAGCACCTTCGGCTCGCCCACCAGCGTACAGGCCAGACCCAGCTTTTGCTTCATGCCGCCGGAGAGTTTCCCCGCCAGGCGGCCGGTGAAAGGCCCGAGCGAGGTAAATTCCAGCAGCCGGGCAAAGGTCTTCTGCCGGGTTTCCCCGGTGACGCTGCGCAGGTCGGCGTACAGATTCAGGTTTTCCATCACCGTTAAATCTTCGTACAGGCCAAACTTCTGCGGCATATAGCCGAGCATGGCGTGCAGGGCGCTGTCGTCTTTAATCGGGTCCAGACCCAGCACCCGGGCGGCGCCTTCGTCCGGCTTGAGCAGCCCGGCGAGCATCCGCATCAGGGTGGTTTTGCCCGCGCCGTCCGGGCCGACCAGCCCGGTCACGTAGCCTTTCTGGATGGTGCAGTTCAGCGGGGCCACCGCGGGCTTATCCATCCCGGCAAAGCGTTTGACTAACCCGTCGAGCTCGATAACCGCATCATTCATGTTTTTCCCCATCGCTGAAGGTGACGGTGACCGGCATCCCCTGACGCAGCGCGTCGTCGGCGTCCGTCACGATAATGCGCAGGCGATAAACGAGGTCGGTGCGCAGATCCGGGGTTTCAACGGTTTTCGGGGTGAACTCGGCGGTCGGGGAGACAAAGCCCACCCTGCCGTGATAGGGCTTGTCCGGGCGACCGTCGGTATAGAGCAGCAGCTCGCGGCCGGGCTGCACCTGGCTCAGATTCGGCTCGTCGATATAGGCGCGAACCCACACCGGACGCGTCAGCGAGAGCGTTAAAACGGTGCTGCCCGCGTTCAGCATGCTGCCCGGCTCCACGGCGCGGGTGAGGATGGTGCCGTCGGACGGCGCCACCAGCGTGGTGTCATGCAGATCTAACTGGGCCTGCGCCAGCTGCGCCTGAGCCTGCTCCAGGCTGGCTTTGGCCTGGGCGATATCCTGCGGACGATTACCGGTGTTGTACTGGCTTAATTTGTCCTGCGCCGATTTCAGCGTCGCCTGCGCCTGGTCGCGGGAAGAGCGCGCGTTTTCCAGGTCGTTGGCGGAAATAGTGCGGCTTTTCCACAGCCCCTGCTGGCGGTTGTAGAAGTTCTGCGCGTAGTCAAATGCCGCTTTGGCCTGCTTAACGGCGGCGGCGGCCTGAGAAATCTCTTCGTCACGATAGCCCGCCAGCATCAGGTCGTACTGCGCCTGGGCGACGGACACGCCCGCTTTGGCCTGCATCAGGGCGTTCTCATACGGGGCTTTATCGAGCATCCCCAGCGTCTGCCCGGTTTTGATGGCGTCGCCTTCGTCAACGCTAAGGGACGCCAGCCGCCCGCCGACGCGGAAGCTCATATTAACGGTTCGAATATCAACGTTGCCGTAGAGCGTCAGGCCCTTGTCCTGATGGCTCTGATACCACAGCCAGCCGCCGATCCCCGCAGCGAGTAACACAACAACCACCAGAACGATGGCGACAGGTTTTTTCATGACTTCAGGCTCCTTTGCGTTAAGCCTTGCAGGATCAGGTCAACGTGACAGGTGATGACCTGGCTAATTTGCGCGGCTTTATCCTCATCAAACTGTGTCCAGCCGGTGCGTAACAATATGGTTTCCCGCCCCAGGCGGAAGGCGAGCACTTCGCCGAGCAGGGCGTGGGTATGCAGAATGGTGGCGGTATCGTCCGCGTCGCGCCCGGTGTAGGCGGCAATCAGCCGGGTCAGATGGCTGTGCATGGGGGCGATCACCCGATCGTGTACCAGCTTATAGGCGGCGGAAGGCGAGAGCTGCTCGCGTGAGATAAACTTACTCAGGTTCAGCGTATCGTCATGGGTCAGCACGCGGATCATGTTATGGCAGGCGTTGAGGATCAGGGTGCGAATGGCCTCACGGTCGACGGTGGGCTGGTCGAGCAGGGCGGTGGCCTCTTCAACCTGCGGGCGAAACTGGGTGCCGATAAAGTCGGCGATCCATTGAGCGCAGGCGAGGTACAGATCCTCTTTTGAGCCAAAGTAGTAGGTGATGGCGGCAATGTTTTGTCCGGCCTGGGCGGCGATATCGCGGGTGGTGGCGTGCATACCGTACTCGCCAAACTGGGCCAGTGCGGCGGCGATAAGCTGGCTTTTCGCCTGTTCGCCTTTGGTGGTGGTCGGGGTCGTATTCATCGCGTCGCTCAGAATTAATCAATCGATTGATTAACTTTATGCCCGGTTCACTATTTTGTCCAGTCAGCGCCTTCAGCGAAACTATTTCGCTAAACCCGGCCGGAGGGATATTTTATGCGCCATGTCACAAAAGCTGCTACACTCCGCCCCTTCGCGACATTGTGGTTTTTGTCCTCTCAAATTCGTTATATCTCCCTGAAAACTACACCTGTGACGGTCGGGGCGGTTCGGAGTTTTTATGTCTTTTGATTCCCTTGGCCTGAACCCGGAGATCCTGCGCGCAGTGGCGGAGCAGGGCTACCTTGAGCCAACCCCGATCCAGAAGCAGGCGATCCCTGCCGTCCTGGAAGGCCGTGACCTGATGGCCAGCGCCCAGACGGGTACCGGTAAAACCGCAGGCTTTACCCTGCCGCTGCTGGAGCTGCTGGTAAAAAATCAGCCCCACGCCAAAGGCCGCCGTCCCGTACGTGCGCTGATCCTCACGCCAACCCGTGAACTGGCCGCCCAGATTGGTGAGAACGTGCGTGAGTACAGCCGCTATCTCAACATTCGCTCGCTGGTCGTGTTCGGTGGGGTGAGCATTAACCCCCAGATGATGAAGCTGCGCGGCGGCGTGGACGTGCTGGTGGCAACGCCGGGCCGCCTGCTGGATCTGGAACATCAGAATGCGGTTAAGCTGGATCAGATTGAAATTCTGGTGCTGGACGAAGCCGACCGTATGCTGGATATGGGCTTTATTCATGACATCCGCCGCGTGCTGGCTAAGCTGCCGGCGCGTCGTCAGAACCTGCTCTTCTCCGCGACCTTCTCGGACGACATCAAAGCCCTTGCCGAGAAGCTGCTGCATAACCCGCTGGAAATCGAAGTGGCGCGTCGTAACACCGCCTCCGAGCAGGTGACGCAGCACGTGCATTTCGTGGATAAGAAACGCAAGCGCGAGCTGCTCTCCCAGATGATCGGTCAGGGCAACTGGCAGCAGGTGCTGGTCTTCACCCGCACCAAACACGGCGCGAACCACCTGGCGGAACAGCTGAATAAAGACGGCATTCGCAGCGCGGCTATCCACGGTAACAAGAGCCAGGGGGCACGTACCCGCGCGCTGGCTGACTTTAAATCTGGCGACATTCGCGTGCTGGTGGCAACCGACATCGCCGCGCGCGGCCTGGATATCGAAGAGCTGCCGCACGTGGTGAACTACGAGCTGCCAAACGTGCCGGAAGATTACGTTCACCGTATCGGCCGTACCGGTCGTGCGGCGGCCACCGGTGAAGCGCTGTCGCTGGTCTGCGTAGATGAACACAAGCTGCTGCGCGATATCGAACGTCTGCTGAAAAAAGAGATCCCGCGCATCGAAACCCCGGGCTATGAAGTGGATCCGTCTATCAAGGCCGAGCCCATTCAAAACGGTCGTCAGGGCGGCGGTCGCGGGCAGGGCGGCGGCGGTCGCGGTCAGCAGCCGCGTCGCTCCGAAGGCGGCGCGCCGAAGTCATCCGGCAAACCTCCGCGTCGCGGCGGGGATGCCAAACCGGCGGGCGAAAACCCGTGGCGCAGCGGTGAAGCGAAGCCATCCGGCGAAGGGCAGCGTCGCCGCCGCCCGCGCAAACCGGCTAACCCGCAGTAATCTGGAAGCCCGGCCGTAAAGCCGGGCTTTTCTTTTTGCGACAAACCCAGGAAAGTGCCACAATAGTGGCTGTTTATACAGTATTTCAGGTCTCTTCATGGCTTTAACCGCTGCGCTCAAAGCGCAAATTGGCGCCTGGTATAAGGCGTTACAACAGCAGATCCCCGACTTTATCCCCCGAGCGCCCCAGCGGCAGATGATCGCTGACGTGGCAAAAACGCTCGCCGGGGACGACGGCCGGCATCTGGCGATTGAAGCCCCGACCGGCGTCGGGAAAACCCTCTCGTACTTAATTCCCGGCATCGCGATTGCCCGTGAAGAGCAAAAAACGCTGGTGGTCAGCACCGCCAACGTGGCGTTGCAGGATCAGATCTTCAGCAAAGACCTCCCCCTGCTGCGCAAAATTATCCCCGACCTGCGCTTTACCGCCGCGTTCGGGCGCGGGCGCTACGTTTGTCCGCGCAACCTGGCGGCGCTCGCCAGCAGCGAACCTAATCAGCAGGATCTGCTGGCGTTTCTGGACGATGAACTTACGCCGAACAACAAGGCCGAGCAGGAGCAGTGTGCGAAGCTGAAAGCCGATCTCGACGGCTATAAGTGGGACGGCCTGCGCGATCACACCAGCCAGGCGATTGGCGATGACCTGTGGCGCAGGCTCAGCACCGATAAAGCAAGCTGCCTGAACCGCAACTGCCACTACTATCGCGAATGCCCGTTCTTTGTCGCCCGCCGTGAAATTCAGGAGGCGGAAGTGGTGGTGGCCAACCACGCGCTGGTGATGGCGGCGCTGGAAAGCGAAGCCGTGCTGCCGGAGCCGAAAAACCTGCTGCTGGTGCTCGATGAAGGCCACCATCTGCCGGACGTGGCGCGCGATGCGCTGGAGATGAGCGCAGAAATCACCGCGCCGTGGTTTCGCTTGCAGCTCGATCTGTTCTGCAAGCTGGTGGCGACCTGCATGGAGCAGTTCCGTCCGAAAACCACGCCGCCGCTGGCGGTGCCCGAACGCCTGAGCGAGCACTGCGAAGAGGTCTACGGCCTGATCGCCTCGCTCAATAACATTCTCAATCTCTATCTTCCCGCTACCCAGGAGGCGGAACACCGCTTCGCGATGGGCGAACTGCCGGACGAGGTGATGGAGATTTGCCAGCAGCTGGCGAAGCATCTGGAAAAGCTGCGCGGGCTGGCGGAGATGTTTTTAAACGATCTGAGCGAGAAAACCGGCACGCATGACGTGGTACGCCTGCACCGCATATTGCTGCAAATGAACCGCGCGCTCGGCATGTTTGAAGCCCAAAGCAAGCTGTGGCGGCTGGCGTCGATGGCGCAGGCGTCAGGCGCGCCGGTCACTAAATGGGCCACCCGCGAGGTGCGGGAAGGGCAGGTGCATCTGTTCTTCCACTGCGTGGGTATTCGCGTGGCGGATCAGCTGGAAAAACTCATCTGGCGCAGCGTGCCCCACGTGGTGGTCACTTCCGCTACCCTGCGCTCCCTGAACAGCTTCTCCCGATTGCAGGAGATGAGCGGCCTGCGGGAAAAAGCGGGCGACCGCTTCGTGTCGCTGGACTCGCCGTTTAACCACTGCGAGCAGGGCAAGCTGGTGATTCCGCGCATGAAGTACGAACCGCTGATGGAAAACGAAGAAGACCACGTTGCCGAGATGGCGGCCTATTTCCGCGAACAGCTTGAGAGCAAAAAGTTTCCGGGCATGCTGGTGCTGTTTGCCAGCGGGCGTGCGATGCAGCGTTTTCTGGAGCACGTCACCGACCTGCGCCTGCTGCTGCTGGTGCAGGGCGATCAGCCCCGTTACCGGCTGGTGGAAACGCACCGCAAGCGGATCGATAACGGCGAACGCAGCGTGCTGGTGGGGCTACAGTCGTTTGCGGAAGGCCTCGATCTGAAAGGGGATTATCTGACGCAGGTGCATATCCATAAAATCGCCTTCCCGCCGATCGACAGCCCGGTGGTGATCACCGAAGGGGAGTGGCTAAAAAGCCTGAACCGCTATCCGTTCGAGGTGCAAAGCCTGCCTGCGGCATCGTTCAACCTGATTCAGCAGGTGGGACGCCTGATCCGTAGCCACGGCTGCTGGGGCGAAGTGGTCATCTACGACAAGCGGCTGCTCACCAAAAATTACGGCCAGCGACTGCTCAACGCGCTGCCGATATTCCCTATCGAACAGCCCGACGTACCCGAGGTAAAAAAACGCCCGGCGAAACAACCTGCCGGGCGTGGAAAAAGCATCCGTGCTAAGAGGCGCGGTCCTACTGGTAAGTCAAGGTAGCCTGTACCACACTCGCGAAGCTGCCGGCGCTGACCGGCGTACTGGTGGTGTAATAGCGGGCCGAAAACGGGAAGTCTGCGGTGTGGGTGGTGCTGTCGATCACCGCATTAAAGCTGGACTGCGGCGCGAGGGTAATGCTGTCGGTGCGGTCTGCCAGCTCCAGCGCCAGCCCCTTCGAGGTGCCGGTGTTGGCAAATTTGTTCGGGTGAATAGCGTCCGGCTGGCCGTTCACCGTGACGGTAGCCAGCATCAGGCTGGGCGGGCAGTTGGATAACGTCAGGTCGAAATTCTTCCACGGGCCGGTATCGCCCACGGATTTAAACTCACTGGAAATGGCCTGTCCCAGACTCACCACCATATTCCTGCTGGTGCTGTCCACCTGACAGGTGGTGTCGTAAATGTTGCCGACCACGTTGAGCGTCACGTCGGTGGCGTGCGCACCGGAACAGGCGAGCAGGGCAATAGCGGGCAGAAGTCTGTTCAGCGTCATCTTAGTTGTACTCCATGTCGATGGTCATCACGGTATTGGCTTTGCCAGCGGTGACCTGCGCGTCGGTCTGGAAATAATCGACCGCAAAAGGAATGCTGTCCGGTACGTTGGCTTCCGACTGACCGCCAACCGGGATCGGATAGTCGTATCGCAAATCCACGCCATCCAGCAGCACGCCCACCCCGACGCCCGTGGCGCTGTCCGGGCCCGGCGTCAGGTTGATCACGTCGCTGAACTGGCTATTAACGCCGTTGGCGCTGGTGATTCGGGCGGTGAAGGCCGTGGTGTTGTCGCAGGTTGTTGTGATATGAAACGTCTTCCAGCTGGTATAGGCGCCGACGTGCGTAAACTGGCTGACGGGGAAATCACCCAGCGTAACGGTCAGATTCTTCGGATCGACGGAACAGGTGGTGGTGACGGGGGCAATAGTCCCGTTATACCAGGTAGTGTTGCTTGTCCCCAGCGTGGCATCGTCGTACACGCGAAAACCGTATCGGGTGGTTGCCTGCGTTAATATCCCGTTACTCACCGAGGTTGCCGTTTTCACTAATCTGATCGAGTAGGTGAAATTAAAGTTCTGGCTGCCGTCTACCGTCCCCATTGGCGTAGCGGTGCTGTTGCAGGTGCTGCCTTTACCGCGAATGACCTGCCCGGCGCTGTTGAGCATCTGGATACCCACTCCCGGCACGCCGGATTCATATACCCCCGGCATCCCGGATATTTCGGCCCCCAAACCTTCGTAACAGGCGTTGATCGTCGTGTTGTTCAGCGTACCGCTACAGCTGCCGGTCACGCTGTGGGTTTCCGTTGAGCTGGGAATAATGCCCCCGACCGCGAGGCTCGGCGATACGGAGACTTTCCCTGCGCTAAGCGAATAGGGCAGATCGCTGGTGGTGCAGGTTGCCGCATACACCTGGGGCATGAAAAAGGTGCCCGCACACAGGGTTATCAGCAAAAAGGCATAGCGTAACAGAGACATAGAGCTTTCCGGGTTAGGGTCAGGTGCACTGCGCCGTGACGTTTATAATCTGGCTTCCGCCTGCGGACGGAAGGTGATACGAAGCGGTGCAGCGGGTATCGGCGGTTCTGCCCCAGCTGACCTTCAGCGTCCCTTTTTGATGCATCCCGGACAGGAAGACCTGCCCGTCATCGCCCACGATAAATTCACCGCTGTCCCCCGCGGCGGCGGCCGTTGCGCCAAACGGCACGGGACGGCCATCGGCACGGCGTAACGTCATCAGCACGCGGCTGCCCACGCGGGTATCAAAGCGGGCACGTACCACCGCGCCTCGCGTTGGCGTCACCACTTTCACTGCGTGGTCGACGTCGGCGGAATCCGGCAGCGTTTCGGTGTTCAGCGCGATGGTGTTGTGGCGATACGGAGAGACATACGGCACGATGGCGTAGCCGCGGAAGTCCGTATCCACCCCGGTCTGGTTGCTGATGTTGGTGCCGTCGGCGCCAGGGGCTTCCACCAGCGCGACGGTATCCCCCAGCGGTTGCCCGAAGGTCACGCCGTGTGCGTGGGCAATCACGCTGCCCTGAAGGCCAACGTTGACCTGACGCTGGCTGTTGTCCTGCGAATAGCCCGCCGTGGTTTCACCATAGGTGCCTTTGTAATCGGCATTCAGGTTGGTGGTGTTGCCGTTGGACTGGCTGTGCCCCTGCTGCATACTCCAGCTGAGGTTATTTTCCGCGAGCGACGTGCCGTTGATCCCGACGCTTTGCGTGGTGTCGTGCTTCGTGCTGTTCAGGTTATAGTTGGCCCAGGTGTTGCTCATCCAGCGGTCGAGCGGCACGGACACGTTGAGAGCAATAGTTCTGTCATTGCTGTAATCGTCGTCATCGTCGCCGTCGTACGTGTTCTTGTTATAGCCGTAGCTCACGCCATAGCTGATGCCGCGCCAGCTGTTGGTATAGCCGACGCTGACGGAGGTCATGTTTTGCTGGCTGTTCCAGTAGTTCTCTTTTACCAGGCTCAGGTTGATGGAGCCGAAGCCGCTCCCAAGAGCCTGATCGACCGTCGCCTCTTCACGGCTTCGACGGCGGTCCGGCGGCGTCCAGTCGTCGTTCTGCGTGTGGGAATCCAGCACTTCACCGAGGGTGTAAAAGCCAGCGGTGTTGTAGCGATAACCCGCCATCGAGAAATGCGTCCCGGTGGTGGCAAAATCTTTGCTGTAGCGCAGGCGCCAGGATTCACCCCGGGACGAGGTATCCACGCCGCCCAACTGCGCGCGGGCAACGGTGTCATCCACCGATATCGCCCCGAAGTCGCCGATGTTTTTGCCGATCCCCAGCGCCAGCGCGTCGTAGTACTTACTGCCCTGAACGCCGCCGTAGGCGGTTAATCCCCAGGGCAGACCGTACATGGCGGTGCCTTGCAGGAAGGGCGTTTTTTCCACGTCGTCGTCGTAGCTGCGATAGCGCCCGGCGGTCAGGCTGTATTTGAAACGCCCTTCGCGCTGCAAAACCGGCACCGAGGCGTAAGGCACCACAAAGTGCTGCTCGCTGCCGTCGGTCTCTTTCACCGTGACGTTAAGATCGCCGCTGCCGCCGGTGGGGTAGAGGTCATCGATCGTGAACGCGCCGGGTGCGACGAAGTTCTGGTAAATGACGTAACCGTTCTGGCGCACGGTGACCTGCGCATTGCTGTGGGCAATTCCACGGATCACCGGGGCGAAGCCCTTCATGCTGTCCGGCAGCATATCGTCGTCCGACGCCATCTGCGCCCCGGTAAACGAAATGCTGTCAAACACGTCGGCCGGGGACGAACTCTGCCCGACGGTCAGCTCGCTGTTGAGCGCCAGAATATCCCGCTGGCCGTAGCTGTAAACGGACGAAAAATCGCTCTGGTCGTTACCGTCGCCGCTGGTCTTGCTCCAGGTTGAGTAGTTGCGAAAACGCCACGCTCCCAGGTTCAGGCCCGGACGCAGGTTGAGGTATTCGCTGTTCTGATCGCTGCCGTGCTCCTCTTTGCTGTGGGTGTTGCCCGCGGAAAAGCTGTAGTTGAGCAGACCGGCGTTAATGCCTTCGTCCAGCTCCTCTGGCGGCACGTAGCCGCGCGGGATCTGGATGATTGCGCTTTGCGGAATACTCAGCAGCAGCTGCTGCTGGCTGACGCGAAACGTCGCTTTGGCGGAATCCATCACCGAGATATCTACGCAGCCGTTGTGCTCCGCCTGGGTAAATTTATCGCTCTGGATGCCGAAGCTTTTTAGCTCGTCAAGGCTCAGGCAGGGCTGAAGAACGGATTTATTATCAGACCCTTTTTTGAGGTCAAAGGTGACCTCTTTATTCGCCACTTTATTATTGTTGACGTAGATATCGACCTGGTATTTTCCCGGCGCTTGTCCGGGCCCGGTCTCAAATACGCTGAGGTCAGTTTTTCCCTGGTCTGGATTATCGACGTCAAGCAGCGCCGGATTAAAATAATCTTCAGCGAGAGCGTTATGCGCGGAAATACCGACGACAACCATCCCCAATGCGGTCAGCATTTTCAGGTGATGGCGTTTTGGCGGTTTTGTGTCGTAATCCCACGGCATAATGGCTTCCGTTAATTATTTTACCGGTTAGCGAAGAGTGGCGGTAAAGGATTTCGAGATAGCCCCGTAATCGTTAATAATTTTCCAGCTTACGGTTTTACCTGACGTATTTCCCGGCATCTCAAAATGGCTTTCGCCTTTTGGTGCGGCATAGGTGATTTTGTGTAATTTCTTGCCGCCAACGATGATTTCCTGGAAATTCATATAAAACGGCGTGGGGTTATTCACAATAAGCTGGTGGCCCTGCTCGTGCCATTGCAGCTGCGAGGCAACGTCTTCCGGCGTGCCGGTCACGGCGGCCGGACGGTACAGTAATTTGATGCGCGTTTTAATCGCGATTTGCAGGGTGTTCACATTATCCTGTCGGCTTGAGGACGGGATAGATTTAATATTGAGCCAGTAGAGAGACTCTCTGTCTTCTGGCAGAGTTCCGCCGGTGCGGATCACACGCAGCACGTTATCCTGCTTTCCGTCGAGGCGGAACAGCGGCGGGGTAATCAAAAAAGGGGCTTTCTCACGCGCGTTGCTTTCGCTCTCAACCCAGGACTGCACCAGGTAGTCAATATTGTCAGGGTTAGTGACCTGAATGGAGGATTCTTTTTTACTTTCCGGATAGACCAGTCGCGTACCGCCGATGGTAATACCGGCGTGTGCTGAAGAAGCCATTAAGACAAGTGAAGAGAGTAATAAGAATTTACGCATAGCAAGACCGTTAATAAGGAGTAACAGATATTAGTCACCCGCGATGACTAATATCTGTTTTATTAGTTATAAACGACAGTAAAGGTGGATACTGCGTTTGCTTGTCCAGCAACGATGCTTGCACCCGTCTGAATATAACGTGCGCCAAATTGCAGGTCGTTGGTGGTGGTACCCGACGTCAGCGTATATTCTGTGGAAGCAGAATATAAATCGATTGGGGTGGAGTTATTGTCAAGCAGCTGAACACCGACACCGGAAGCCGCGCCTGTTCCTGACGTTAATGCAAGAACATCCGCGTCATTTGAATCAGGTGTGCCGCCAAAATTAATGGAGGCGCTGGTTACGGTTTCGGGACAGTTTTTTAACAGGATATCAAAGCGTGTGGTTGCAGCCGTTGAGCCAGAACCCGTAAATGCCGATTTAGCCACTTTCCCCAACGTCACATCGAGAGGGTTGCTAAGGTTATTTACTACCGTGCAGGCAGAGTCAATAATTTCACCGGTGAAATTAATTTGACCTTCACCATTCGTAGCGGCAAGAACAGGAACGGAAGCGCATACAATCCCTGCTGCAATGCCCGCCATAAATATCTTTTTCATTTCAAAATCCCATATGAAAATATAATAAAAAACGCACTTACATCACCGCGGTGATTAATTCGACGCAGACTATGAACGATGGGATTTTCTTATTCAATTAACCTTCACTTCATTCCCGATTAACTGAATTTAATGGGTGTGACGGCTGACACACTTTCAAAATAAAAAGCTTATAAAACAATAAGAAGAGAATGTGGCAAAACGTGTCAGGTGTGTTAGCTTACCGAAATTCTGACTACTTTTACCCAATCCTGATGGCTAAACGCTCTGATAACGAGGGGAAAGTCGTATGGAAATGATTAGTCGCGACACATTTATCAGGGCTATAGTAACAGCAACGCATCACATGGAGAGATCTCATGGATTATCGCAAAATTATCAAAGAGGTGGGGCGCGGTAAAAACCACGCGCGCGACCTGGACCAGGAAACGGCGCGGGCGCTCTACACCCGAATGCTCAACGGGGAGGTGCCGGATCTCGAACTGGGCGGCATCCTGATTGCGCTGCGTATTAAAGGTGAAGGTGAAGCGGAGATGCGCGGTTTTTATGAAGCGATGCAGGCGCAGACTCTCCGTTTAACGCCGCCCGTCACCCGGCCTATGCCGATCGTCATTCCCACCTACAACGGCGCGCGCAAACAGGCCAACCTGACGCCGCTGCTGGCTATTCTGCTCAACAAGCTGGGCTTCCCGGTGGTGGTTCATGGGGTCAGCGAAGATCCTACCCGCGTATTAACCGAAACCATTTTTGAGCTGCTGGGCATCGAACCCACTCTGCACGCCGGTCAGGCGCAGGCGAAGCTGGAAGGCCATCAGCCGGTCTATATTCCGGTGAAGGCGCTCTGCCCGCCGCTGGAAAAACAGCTGGATATGCGCTGGCGAATGGGCGTGCGCAACAGCGCGCACACCCTGGCAAAACTGGCGACGCCGTTTGCGGAAGATGCAGCCCTGCGACTGTCCAGCGTATCGCACCCGGAGTACGTCACCCGCGTCGCCCGTTTCTTTGAGGATATCGGTGGCCGCGCGCTGCTGATGCACGGAACCGAAGGGGAGGTGTACGCCAATCCGCAGCGCTGCCCGCAGCTCATGCTGATCGATACCGCGGGGACGCGCGCGCTGCTTGAGCGCGGTGAAGAGAACCGCGACGTGGTGTTGCCGGCGTCCAAAGATCCGCAAATCACCGCGCACTGGATCGTCGAGTGCCTGGCCGGAAAAGTGCCGGTGCCGCACTCAATTAAGCTGCAAATGGCCTGCTGCCTGGCGGCAACGGGTGAAGTTGATACGGTAGAGGCCGGGCTGACGCGCGTGGCGCAGTCTTTTTAGGCAAAAAAAAAGCCCGTCCAGTGGCGGACGGGCAAACAAAGGGTAACAACAACAGGGTCAATGAGGGTTGGAGCAGCTCGCCAGAGGGTTTAGCGAGTTTGGAACACAATGCGCTCGGTTATTTGTAGATAACCGCAGTACCGCTAAGTTTGTTGTTGGAGTTAGCGGAGGTGATGGTATAACCGCTAGCACCCGCAGCCGCCGCTTTCTCAGCCAGTTTCGCTTCCAGGCCGTCCAGGGTGGTCGCGCCTTCTGCACTTACCACACCGATTTTATTCATGCTCTGTGCCTGAGCAGGGGAAACTGCGTCAGCGGCGAATGCGCCAAAAGACAGAGCGGACAGGGCAACAGCGGCAACAGCATATTTGATGGTTTTCATGGTTAATCTCTCGCAGGTTATTCTGTTAGGGGGACGATGTTCCGTCGATGTGATAAGTATCACGGTTTTTTACGAAAGATAAAATCGAAGAGAATTGACGTCATTGCTCAAAAAATTTGAATGACAAATAAGTTATTGAATATTAATAAATTCGATTGAGCAATTTACAGTTCTTGCCGCTGCGCTTTACAGAACATTTTTTAATCGCACATTTTGCTACGTGGCAATCAAAAATCCGTGAGCGTAAAGGAAACCGCTTGCGCGGTGAAATTAGGTAAAGGAAAGTCAACGTAACTGGCTGTCTTTCGATCCTCTGCGATTATATCCCGTATAAGACGCATTATGCGAATCTTTCTCCTGCTGGCAGGTGATGCATAACCGCACGCCCGGAATGGCCTTGCGCCGCGCTTCAGGAATAGGTTCGCCGCACTCTTCACAGAATTCTAAGCTTTCACCGCGCGGGATCTCCCCGCGAGCGCGTGCAACCGCATCTTCAATTGTACTGTTGATCTGCTCATTAACGGCGTCGTCGTTCGCCCAGCCGGAAGCCATGGCCTTCTCCTCGCGTAGTGGTGTTATCAGGTTAATATGGGGTCAAAAAGTGAACAATCAAGAGAAAAGGGGAGAACTGCATCCGTCGGGCAGATGCAGTATGTTCTCAGAAAGGGCGTTACTTATAGATAGTGGCGGTGCCAAACATCCGGTTTTCACCGCTGGCGGAATTAACCACGATGCCTTTGGCACCCTCTTCACGGGCTTTCTCGGCGAGCTTAGCCTGAAGGTCGTCAAGGTTCGCAGCGCCGGTAACGGAAACGGTGCCCGCCGGGCGGAGCTGGCTGGTGTCGGTGCTGTCAGACAGAGACTGGACGGCCAGGGCAGAGAACGACGCGCCTGCCAGCACACCAGCGATAACGAAGGGTAGATATCTTTTCATAATCACATCCTCTGGAGGGGAACAACGGGTGATTCTTACTAAGTTTAGAAGCTTGCAGAGTGTGATTTAGCGCAAAAATTTGATGATGATCTGCTTATTTTTTGAACGATATTTATTGACAAAATGCTGACAGATCATAGACATACAGGTTGCTGATTTTTGTCGGTTTTTTGCCCGACGCAGAGAGATATTTACCGTTGGGTCTTCAGAGGGTATCTTACGCCGCTGTTTAAAGGAGATTGCCATGACTTCGCAAAAGCCGGGATTGCACCCGCGTAACCGCCACCGCAGCCGCTATGATATGCAGGCGCTGTGCCTGAGCTGCCCACCGTTGCAGGACTTTATCGTGCAGACCCCTGCGGGTGAGCCGTCGGTCAACTTTGCCGACCCGCAGGCGGTTAAAATGCTGAACAAAGCCCTGCTGGCCCACTTTTACGGCGTGGCGAACTGGGACATTCCCGACGGCTTTCTCTGCCCACCGGTCCCGGGGCGCGCGGACTATATTCACCATCTTGCCGATCTGCTGGCGGAAGATAACGCGGGCGCTGTTCCACAGCAGGCCACCATTCTGGACATCGGTACCGGCGCGAACCTGATTTACCCTCTGATTGGCGCGCACGAGTACGGCTGGCGCTTTACCGGCAGCGAAATCGACGCCAGCGCCTTTGCCAGCGCGCAGGCCATTATCAACGGCAATCCTGGGCTGACCCGCGCGGTGCGCCTGCGTCGTCAAAAAGATGCGGCCTTTATCCTTAATGGCATTATCCACAAGAATGAACAGTACGATGCCACTATGTGTAACCCGCCGTTCCACGACTCGGCGGCCTCTGCCCGCGCGGGCAGCGAGCGTAAGCGCCGTAACCTGGGCCAGGCGGAAGATGCGGCGCTGAACTTCGGCGGCCAGCAGCAGGAGCTGTGGTGCGAGGGTGGGGAAGTGGCCTTTATCTTGAAAATGATTGCCGAAAGCAAAGCCTTTGGCCGTCAGGTGAAATGGTTTACCACGCTGGTTTCTCGCGGCGACAACCTGCCGCCGCTGTACCGCGCGCTGACCGAAGCCGGCGCGGTGAAGGTGGTGAAAAAAGAGATGTCCCAGGGCCAGAAGCAGAGCCGCTTTATCGCCTGGTCGTTTATGGACGATAACAAACGCAAAAAGTAAGCCTGACCCCGTAGGCCCGGTAAGCGCAGCGACACCGGGCAATAAGGCTACAGCGTCGGCTCCTGCGGCGGAAGCGGTGCCGCAGGCGGCGACACCACCTGATAGGTCTGCACCGGCATTCTGACGTTTGCCAGATCGAAATGCTTCTTCACCATGCTGTCGAGGGCAAAGCGCACCGTCCACTGCTTGAGCGGCTGGGTGGTAAAGGAAACGCGCAGGGTAAAGGCGGTATTCGTCAGCCCGACAATGCCCGCAAACGACGGCTCGCCAATCACCAGCCCGCGAATGTTCTCCATCTCCATCAGCTCATCAACCGCCTCTTTCAGCGCCTGCTTCGCCTTCTCGGCATCTTCATGACGGTCGACGTCGTAGTTCGCCACCACCGACCCAATGCCGCGCACGAAGTTGGCGAAGGTGGTAATCGATGACCACGGAATAATGTGGTACGCCCCGGTATCCTGGCGCACGCCCACGGAGCGAATCGACATCCGCTC
The DNA here is from genome assembly GCF_053290175.1 of Enterobacter sp. 186315. NCBI lineage: Bacteria > Pseudomonadati > Pseudomonadota > Gammaproteobacteria > Enterobacterales > Enterobacteriaceae > Enterobacter > Enterobacter sp. 186315. The sequence continues at coordinate 62,112 of NZ_JBPTTK010000023.1, forward strand.
GACCGTGCCGGTCAACGGCCCGATGGTCACCAGATCCCCGGTATTCATCCCGTTTTCAAACTGGATAAAGATCCCGGTGATAATATCCTTCACCAGCGTTTGCGAACCAAACGAGATCGCCAGCCCAAGCGCACCGGCACCCGCCAGCAGCGGCGCGATGTTGACCCCGATTTCCGAGAGCACAATCATGATAGTGATGGTGCTGATAATCACCGCCAGCGCGTTGCGGAACAGGGTGAGCAGCGTGCGGGCGCGGGCGCTCGGCAGCGGACGGCCGTGAATATCGGACACCAGGCGGTTTTCAATCAGGCTTGCCAGCAGCGTCCAGCCCACCGCCGAGAAGAACAGGATCAGCGCAATGCGGATCAAAATGTCGACGGTCTTCTCGCCCGCGCCGTTGTGCAGCCAGTTCCAGAAGTCGAATAATCCCCAGGCGTTGAGCAGCAGCATGATCGCCACGCAGACGGTCAGAATGCGCGCGACCTTAAGCGACACCGACATCCAGCCGTTCACGCGCTTTTGCAGCTCGGGATAGTTACGCTGCACGTGCGCCGACAGGGTGATGGTCTTTGAGATCCAGCGCGAAAGCAGGCCGGACACGAAGGCCGCAATGCCGATAATGGCCAGGCTTTTAAAGGTCGCACCCATCATAAACTTCAGGCTGTTGCCCGGGTCGAACAGCGAGAAGAAGCACAGGACAATAAAGTAAGCGCTTGCCAGCCAGTGCCACACCAGCGCAAACGCGCGGATAAACAGGCTAAAGAAGGAGAGCGAACGATCGGCGAGGTGCAGCAGACCGTCGGTAATCGCCTTTTTATTGTGGAAGATCAGATACAGCGCCCATACGGTAATGCAGAGCATGATCAGCACGTTGGCCAGCGCGCCGAACTGCACGTTCACCTGATTTGAGGTAATCGGCACGGCGACCAGCAGCCCGTAGCCAATCAGGCCGCTCAGCACGCTGAGGCGCACGGCCCAGTATTTTGCGGTCTCGTCCTTTATGGAAAACGGACGCAGCTCCGGCACACGCGGGCAGAAGATCAGGCGCAGCAGCGCCTTAAAGAACTCGATTAGCGCAAAGGCATTGAGGAACAGCGCCTGCTGGAAGGCGATGGTTTTATTGCCGGTGTTGAGGCGATCCGCCAGAAGCTGACCGATAAACAGCGTCAGCGCCAGTAACAGTAAATCGATGATAAAGGCCCCGGTTATCATGGCGGGCAGGTGCAGCCAGCTGCTTTTATGCTGATTCTTTTTGCGCCCCCACTGGCCCATTTTGCGATACAGCGGCCAGGCGCACAGGCGTACCAGCCAGTAGAACAGGAAGACCGCCCCGGCGAGTATCAAAAACTGGGTGGCGGCGGCGGAGAAAGTTTGCGGGTTAAAGGGCTTATGCGGGGAACCGATCAGGTTGCGGTAAAGCTGGGCAAAGCGCGAAGAGAGGGCTTCGCCATACTCCCGTCCCACGTCGGTGACGTTCTCCAGTACCGTTTTTTCCTCTTTCACCTCAGGAGGCGTGAGTGCAGGAACCTCTTCTTTCGAGGTGCTGGCGGCGGCTTTACGCAGCTGTTCGACCAGCTCCTGACGCGACGCGTCGTTTTCCAGCACGTCAGCAAGGGCGCTGTAGGCCGCTTTTTTCTGTTCGACATCCGGCTCGGGCGGAGGCGCGTTTTGCGACGCAGCGGTGGACGTGGTGGTGACGCCGGGGATCGCCACGGCGAGCGATGGCGCACTAAACAGGCTAAGCAACAGCAACAGGATCCACGGCACGGCGTCCTCCGGTGAAAATATCCAGCAAAATGATAAGTATAGAGTGCGGGGAGGCGCGGGGGATATTTGGGAACAATCTGGCATAAAAAAACCGGGCTGCTTTCGCTGGCCCGGTTTTTACATGCTGAGGGATCAGGACACGTGCTGGAGGAACTCCTGCAAGCGCTGGCTCGGCGGGTTGGCGATCAGCTCTTGCGGGTTGCCATCTTCAGCGATACGGCCTTTGTCGATGAAGATCAGGCGGGAGGCCACCTTCTCGGCAAAGCCGATTTCGTGGGTCACGATCACCATCGTCATCCCTTCTTCCGCCAGATCCTGCATGACCTTCAGCACCTCGTGGCGCAGCTCGGGGTCGAGCGCCGAGGTTGGCTCATCAAACAGCATCATTTTAGGCTTCACCGCCAGCGCGCGGGCAATCGCCACGCGCTGCTGCTGTCCGCCGGACAGCTCGGAAGGGTAGTGGTGCGAACGCTCGGCAAGACCGACTTTCGCCAGCAGATCTTTCGCCAGCGTTTCTGCCGCCGCTTTGTCGGCACCGCGCACGCGCAGTGGGCCAAACATCACGTTTTCCAGCGCCGTCAGGTGCGGGAAGAGGTAAAACTGCTGGAACACCATGCCCGCTTCCTGGCGGATCAGGCGCTCGTCCACCTTCGGGTCGTTGACCTTGAGGCCATCCACAATCAGATCGCCGCTGGTGATCTCTTCCAGCTTGTTGATGCAGCGCAGCAGGGTTGATTTACCGGAGCCGGACGGCCCGATAATCACCACCACTTCACCCTGTTTGATATTCAGATCGATATTGTGCAGCACCTGGGTCGGGCCAAAGTGCTTGGAAACGTTTTTAAATTCAATCACAGGATTTTCATCCTTCTTTCAAGACGACGCAGAACAAAGCTCAGAACCAGCGTGATGATCAGGTAGATAACCGCCACCGCGCTCCAGATTTCCAGGGCGCGGAAGTTGCCCGCGATGATCTCCTGTCCCTGACGGGTCAGCTCTGCAACGCCGATAACGATAAACAGCGAGGTGTCTTTAATGCTGATGATCCACTGGTTGCCCAGCGGCGGCAGCATGCGGCGCAGCGCCAGCGGCAGAATCACGTGGCGGATGGTTTCGCGACGCGACAGACCCAGCGCCAGACCGGCTTCACTGAACCCTTTATGAATCGACAGAACCGCGCCGCGGGTGATTTCCGCAATATAGGCGCCGGAGTTGATCATAATGGTCACGACCGCCGCGCTGAACGGATCGATACGCAGGTCGTTGAATGCCATCGGCAGGGCGAAGTAGATGAACATGACCTGCACGACGATTGGCGTGCCGCGGATCACTTCGATGAAAACCAGTGCGATGTGGTTAGCAATCCAGCCACCGTAGGTGCGGGCGAAACCGGCGACAAGACCGATAATCAACCCGCCAACCAGACCGAGGACCGAAATCCACAGGGTCATTTTGGCGCCTTCAAGCAAGATAGGAATGGCAGGCCAGATGGCGCTCCAGTCAAACTGCATGATAATTTCCTGTTACTGTTACCGTGGTAAAAAACAAAGAGCCATACCGGGATGACTCAAATTGCAGGCCCGGTCACGCAAGCGCTCCGGGCCTGACAAACCTGATTTCAGGCTGAATTATTTAGGTTCAGTACCGAACCATTTTTTGTAGATTTCGTTGTAAGTGCCGTTCTCTTTCAGGGTTTTCAGCGCGCCGTTAACTTTGTTACGCAGGTCGTCGCTGCCTTTCGGGAACGCAATACCGTACTGCTGTGCTTCCAGAGAGTCGCCTACGGCTTTGAACTTGCCGTTGCCCGCGGTCTTGATGAAGTACAGGATGTTTGGCGTGTCGTGCAGAACGGCGTCAGCACGGTTGGTGCCCAGTTCCATGTACGCGTTGTCGATGTTCGGGAACTGACGCAGGTCTTTGGTTTTGATGTTCGCTTTAGCGTAATCCACGGAGCCAGTGCCGCTCTTCACTGCGACCACTTTACCGTCGAGATCTTTCACGCTTTTCACGTCGTTGTTGTCGGCTTTGACCATCACCAGCAGGCCGCTTTTGTAGTAGCCGTCAGAGAAGTCGATCGCTTTTTTACGTTCGTCGGTAATGGTGATACCGGCCAGCGCCAGGTCAACGTTTTTAGTTTGCAGAGCCGGGATAATGCCGCTGAAGTCCATTGGCTTCAGGGTGTAATCCAGTTTGAGTTCTTTTGCGACCGCAGCCCACAGATCCACATCAAAACCAACGTACTTGTCACCCTGTTTGAATTCAAACGGAACGAACGCCGTGTCAGTCGCAACAACAAGTTTGTCGGCGGCCTGAGAAGACACCGCAAACGCCAGGGTAAGTGCAGCCAGTGAAACTTTTAATACAGACTTCATAGCATTTCCTTTTATATCCACGGGGCGATCCCCTGCGAGAACGTCAGGCACAATGAAAAAATCGTGCCAACTTTACAAGCTCTTGTTTTGCAAAGGGGATGATGTCACGCGTTGCACAATAAACGTGGCAATAAGGTTTTATTGCACCAATGTGGAGCACCGTTTTGGTGCGCTTCGTTTTGGTCAACTGACGGGATGATATTAAGCGCAAATTCTGACGAAAAAACAATCTTCCATTAACCGTTGTGTGAGGTGATTATTACATTTCGTTCACTTTTGCTGGGTGGGAAGGGAAAAGTGCGCACCATAAAAGTGCAAAACCCCCGCCAGGGGCGAGGGTTTAATCGCAAATCCGTATGGATTATTCGATGTTCGCTTCGATGAACCACAGGAACTGATCCAGGTCGCGAGAAGCTGCGGTGAAGATATCCGCGGTGTCTTCGTCTTTCGCTTCGCCGATCGCTTTACGCACGTCGTTAGCCACGATAGCGTAACGGTCAGCCAGCTCTTTCAGGTGATCCTGAACGGTGTGGATATCAAGCGGGTAGCTTTTCAGCGCAGTTTTGCTGTTGATCACCTGCGTAGTACCCAGCGCCACACCGCCTAACTGCACGGCGCGTTCTGCCATGGTGTCGAGATGGGTAACCAGCGCTGTGCGGAAGCCATCCAGCATTTCATGCACCGCAATAAAGTTTGCGCCGCGCATGTTCCAGTGAGCCTGTTTGGTAATCAGTGACAGGTCAATGAACTGGATCACCTGGCGATTCAGCAGCTCAACGGTCGCTTTTTTATCGCTATCCGATACATCGTTGCGGGTATAAAGCAGATTAGACGCTTTTGATTTTACCAATTTAGCGGTACTCATAATCTCAAATCCTCTTGATGTTAGTGTCCCAGGTAATTACGGGAATGAGTATAGCACCAGTTTTACGCTTTGCTTTTCTGGTCCTGCCTATCGGTTTAATAGTAAAGGGCGGGTTGATATTGAAATTTATTTATTTTCAATGGCATAGATAATTTGTTGCAGAACTGTGATTATTTTCTCTGATGCGGATGATTCTTAAAGCGATATTTCAGAATAATACCGCACATGCAATCGGATTATTCACAGGGCCGGTTTGGCCTATATTCTGCATGGCGCTAAGGCCATGCAGAAAGGGATGATTAATTAATATCGATCTTCTCGATTTTGCTTTCCGGGCGCAGGGTGAGGGTCGACCCCATTGACGCGGCAATAATAGAGCACAGCGCGAGCGTCTGGGTGAGGGTCAGGGTTTCACCGAGGAACACCATACCGGAAACAGCGGCCAGCGCAGGCTCCATGCTCATCAGCGTGCCGAAGATCCGGGTGGGCAGGCGCGTCAGGGCAATCATCTCCAGCGAGTAGGGCAGGGCGGTGGAAAGAATAGCGACGGCGAGGCCAATCGGCATCACCGACCATTGCCAGATGGAGTCTGTGGCCTGCGCCATACCGATAGGCACAAACACGATGGCGGCGATCAGCGAGCCAAGCGCCACCGTTGCCGGGCCATGCTCTTCACCGGCGCGCTGCCCGGTCAGGATATAGACCGCCCAGCAGGCGCCTGCCCCGAGCGCCAGCGCGGCACCGGTAAGATCGATGTGCGACACGTCCTGGCCGAGCGGCAGCAGGAACCAGAGCCCCAGCACGGCGAGCACAACCCAGATAAAGTCGACCGGGCGGCGCGAAGAGAAGAGCGCGACCGCCAGCGGGCCGGTGAACTCGAGCGCCACCGCAATCCCCAGCGGGATAGTCTGAATAGAGAGATAGAACATATAGTTCATCGCCCCGAGCGCCAGTCCATATAATAGAAGAGGCAGACGCTGCTCTTTTTTAAAGCGCAGACGCCAGGGCTTGAAGATGACGACGAGGATGAGGGTCCCCAGTGCGATACGCAGCGCGGTGACGCCGGGCGCTCCGACCAGCGGGAAAAGGGATTTCGCCAGCGATGCGCCGCTCTGAATGGAGAGCATGGCGATAAGTATTACGGCAACCGGCATCCAGACCGACGATTTGCGGGATAACCCAGGCATCCTTTCTCCTGTCAATTTCTGTCAAACGAAGTAAAAGCCGCAGTGTAATAGAAATAACCTGCAACGGTTGAGACTTCGTTGAAAAAAAACGCTGTGAAATCCGTAAAATGGTTAAGCGTTGATGGATTTATCAGCTATCAGATTAGGAATAATCTGGATGAATGTCGCGTGACACGCGCGCAGAATTAGCGTTTTAATGTGTAAATTCTACGATATTTGAATGAGATAGCTGGCCCTGGAAACGTTCTGTTACATCAAAGGGCCCGTTAGACATCACGAATCAGAAAGAGTTTCACAAGATTTTTTGATATATTTAAAACTTACGGACTTACTTGAAGCACATTTGAGGTGGTTATGAAAAAAATTGCATGTCTTTCAGCACTGGCCGCTGTACTGGCTGTTTCCGCAGGTACCGCTGTAGCTGCTACTTCTACTGTTACTGGTGGTTACGCTCAGAGCGACTATCAGGGCGTGATGAACAAAGCTAACGGCTTCAACCTGAAGTATCGCTACGAGCAGGATAACAACCCACTCGGCGTGATCGGTTCTTTCACTTACACTGAGAAAGATCGTTCTGAAAACGGCGCATATAACAAAGGTCAGTACTACGGTATCACCGCTGGTCCTGCTTACCGCCTGAACGACTGGGCAAGCATCTACGGTGTTGTAGGTGTTGGCTACGGTAAATTCCAGCAGACCGAAAACGAAGGTCTGAACCGCACTGCAAGCAACAGCGACTACGGTTTCTCCTATGGCGCAGGTATGCAGTTCAACCCAATCGAAAACGTTGCTCTGGATTTCTCCTATGAGCAGAGCCGTATCCGCAACGTTGACGTTGGCACCTGGATCGCAGGCGTAGGTTACCGCTTCTAATCACTTCGGTGAGCCAATGAAAAATCCGCCCAATGTGGCGGATTTTTTTTGCCTGAAAAACACGTCAGTGAGGAATATTTAGTCATTTTAAAGCTATGCGGAATTCCCTTTTAAATAGAAAGATTACAGCGATGCCCTGGTCCGGCTGTAAATCGCCGAAGCGTTTCCGTAATGCCGGGGCGAGGCGCA
>NZ_JBPTTK010000024.1:0-68259 GCF_053290175.1 Enterobacter sp. 186315
TGTTGATGGTGATACCACGAGCTTTTTCTTCTGGTGCGTTATCGATCTGGTCGAAAGCACGAGCAGCACCGCCGTAGGTTTTAGCCAGAACGGTAGTGATTGCAGCAGTCAGGGTAGTTTTACCGTGGTCAACGTGGCCGATAGTACCAACGTTGACGTGCGGTTTTGTACGTTCAAATTTTTCTTTAGACACGGCTATATTCCTTACTATAGTGCTCTCCCCTTCGGAGAGAGCACGGGACTTAGGTTTTAATCCTGTGGATTACTTACCACGGGCTTCAATAACGGCCTGAGCAACGTTGTTCGGCGCATCATCATACTTCAGGAATTCCATGGTGTATGATGCACGACCTTTGGTCAGAGAACGCAGCTGAGTTGCATAGCCGAACATTTCGGACAGTGGAACTTCAGCGTGGATCTTAACGCCAGTTACTTCAGATTCCTGACCACGCAGCATACCGCGACGACGGCTCAAGTCACCGATAACGTCACCGGTGTTCTCTTCAGGAGTTTCTACTTCAACCTTCATGATCGGCTCAAGCAGAACTGGTTTTGCTTTCTTAAAGCCTTCTTTAAAGGCGATAGACGCAGCCAGTTTAAACGCCAGCTCAGAGGAGTCAACGTCGTGGTAAGAACCGAAGTGCAGACGGATACCCATGTCAACAACAGGGTAGCCAGCCAGAGGGCCAGACTTCAGCTGCTCCTGGATGCCTTTATCAACGGCTGGGATGTATTCGCCAGGAATTACACCACCTTTGATGTCGTTGATGAACTCGTAACCTTTAGGGTTAGAGCCCGGCTCCAGTGGGTACATGTCGATCACAACGTGACCGTACTGACCGCGACCACCAGACTGCTTAGCGTGTTTACCTTCAACATCGGTAACTTTCGCGCGAATCGCTTCGCGGTAAGCAACCTGAGGTTTACCCACGTTAGCTTCAACGTTGAATTCACGCTTCATACGGTCAACGATGATGTCGAGGTGCAGCTCACCCATACCAGCGATGATGGTCTGGTTAGATTCTTCGTCAGTCCATACGCGGAATGACGGGTCTTCTTTAGCCAGACGGCCCAGAGCCAGACCCATTTTTTCCTGGTCAGCTTTGGTTTTTGGCTCAACAGCGATGGAGATTACCGGCTCAGGGAATTCCATACGTTCCAGAATGATCGGGTGATCCGGGTCACACAGGGTGTCACCAGTGGTCACGTCTTTCAGACCGATTGCTGCTGCGATATCGCCTGCACGAACTTCTTTGATCTCTTCACGTTTGTTCGCGTGCATCTGTACGATACGACCGAAACGTTCACGTGCAGATTTCACGGAGTTCAGGATGGTGTCACCAGAGTTAACCACACCAGAATACACGCGGAAGAAGGTCAGGTTACCCACGAATGGGTCGGTAGCGATTTTGAACGCCAGTGAAGAGAACGGCTCGTCATCACTTGCGTGACGCTCAGCCGGGGTGTCTTTACCGTCGTCCAGGATGCCGTTGATCGCCGGAACGTCAACTGGGGATGGCAGGTAGTCAACTACCGCATCCAGCATCGCCTGAACACCTTTGTTCTTGAACGCAGAACCACAGGTTACCAGGATGATTTCGTTGTTCAGAACACGCTGACGCAGAGCTTTCTTGATCTCTTCTTCAGTCAGTTCGTCACCACCCAGGTATTTTTCCATCAGCTCTTCTGAAGCTTCCGCCGCAGATTCGATCAGGTTCTGGTGCCATTCGTCAGCCAGGTCCTGCATATCTGCTGGGATATCTTCATAAGTGAAGGTAACGCCTGCGTCTTCTTCGTTCCAGTTGATGGCTTTCATTTTCACCAGGTCGATAACGCCGGTGAAGCCTTCTTCAGCACCAATTGCCAGCTGAAGCGGAACAGGGTTCGCGCCCAGACGGGATTTGATCTGACCAACAACTTTCAGGAAGTTAGCACCCATACGGTCCATTTTGTTAACGAACGCGATGCGTGGAACTTTATATTTGTTAGCCTGACGCCATACGGTTTCAGACTGTGGCTGAACACCACCAACTGCGCAATAAACCATTACCGCGCCGTCAAGAACACGCATGGAACGTTCTACTTCGATGGTGAAGTCAACGTGGCCCGGGGTGTCGATGATGTTTACGCGATGCGGTTCGTACTGCTTAGCCATACCTGACCAGAATGCAGTAGTCGCTGCGGAGGTGATAGTAATACCACGCTCCTGCTCCTGTTCCATCCAGTCCATGGTGGCTGCGCCGTCATGAACTTCACCGATTTTGTGGTTTACACCGGTGTAGAACAGAATACGTTCGGTAGTAGTGGTTTTACCGGCGTCGATGTGCGCACTGATACCGATGTTACGATAGCGTGCGATGGGTGTTGTACGAGCCATTTGATTCCTCGTTTATTTCTTTGGCGTTCAGTTAAGTAACCCAGAGCGGGCAGCTTACTTTGAAGCGCCCGTCTGGTGACTATGACTCCGAAGGGATTACCAACGGTAGTGTGCGAACGCCTTGTTGGCTTCTGCCATACGGTGAACGTCTTCACGTTTCTTAACTGCGGTACCTTTGTTGTCCGCAGCGTCAGAAAGTTCGTTCGCCAGACGCAGAGCCATGGATTTATCACCGCGTTTACGAGCAGCTTCAACGATCCAACGCATTGCCAGGGCATTACGACGAACCGGACGAACTTCAACTGGAACCTGATAAGTAGAACCACCAACGCGGCGGGACTTAACTTCTACGGTTGGGCGAACGTTGTCGAGAGCGACTTCGAAAGCTTCCAGTTCATTTTTACCAGAACGCTGAGCCAGGGTCTCAAGCGCGCTGTATACGATTGCTTCTGCGGTAGATTTCTTACCATCTACCATCAGGATATTTACAAATTTTGCCAGCAGCTCTGATCCGAATTTCGGATCTGGAAGGATTTTACGCTGACCAATGACGCGACGACGTGGCATGGGAATACTCCGTTGTTAATTCAGGATTGTCCAAAACTCAAAGAGTTTAGTGTGACATTAAGATAAATCAGTTTGGCCTTACTTAACGGAGAACCATTAAGCCTTAGGACGCTTCACGCCGTACTTGGAGCGAGCTTGCTTACGGTCTTTAACGCCGGAGCAGTCGAGCGCACCACGAACGGTGTGGTAACGAACACCCGGAAGGTCTTTAACACGACCGCCACGGATCAGGATCACGGAGTGTTCCTGTAAGTTGTGACCTTCACCACCGATGTAGGAAGTCACTTCGAAACCGTTAGTCAAACGCACACGGCATACTTTACGCAGTGCGGAGTTTGGTTTTTTAGGAGTGGTGGTATATACACGAGTACATACGCCACGTTTCTGCGGGCAGGCTTCCAGCGCAGGCACGTTGCTCTTTGCAACTTTGCGTGCGCGTGGTTTGCGTACCAGCTGGTTAACTGTTGCCATTAAATAGCTCCTGGTTTTAGCTTTTGCTTCGTAAACACGTAATAAAACGACCTCATACAATATGAGGACGCGAAATTTTAGGGCTACGTCGAAAAGGTGTCAAGAAATATACAGCGATCTCAAATCACCAGTTCATTTGACCGGTGTGCGTCACAGTAAGATTGACGAAATCAGTATAGCCAACCACGTCAATTTTGGTTGAAATTTGACCGATAAGCCCTCGCGCATCCAGATCATCTTTCAGCGCGTAGACAGAGATGGGGGCGTTGTTGAGAATTTCAACGAAGCGACTGCCTTCTATTGCGGCAAGCACCCCGTCCTGGATCAGTAGCAGAGCATCGCCTTCGCGCAGCATTCTGAGCAACGCATCAATGTCGCACTGCCAAGGCGAGTGGCTCAAGGTATGGAGCATGGCGGCCTCAAAAAGTCAGAATGGTGTCGTAGTGAGCGAGCTTTTCGCGCACGGCGTCTGCCGGGAGCGTCATCACGTCGAGCACAAAGGTAGAGCGTTCAGTCAGCCCGCGCGCGGCCAGCGAGTCGGCGCAGACGTAGAAAGTCTCAATATCGTAGAGCGGAAGCACCTTAAAGGTCGCGATGTAATCCCGCGCCAGCACGGCCTGAGGCTGCTGCCCGGCCAGGATCTGGAACACCCCATCGCCCAAGAAGAACACGCCGATATCTTCGGTTAATGCGGATGTTGCCAACAGCGCATCCAGCCCTTCACGGCCGGACGCGCTGCCGTGCGGCGCAGAAGAGAAGACAAATGCCACGCGATTCATCAAAACTGTACCATTCTATCGCAGGTTAGCGCGGCCTGAGCCAGGGCGCCTAAACCGCTCAGAGAGAAACCGGGCTGGAGGTTGGCCGCAGGCAGCCCCAGACGGGCGGCTTCGGTGGCATCTGCCACGCCGCGACGCAGTGCCGCCGCCACGCAGATATGCAGCTCAACGCCCTGCTCTTCGTGCAGCGCTTGCCACGCGCGGACGAGGTCAAACTCATCCGATGCGGGCGAGGTAAATTGATTGGCGTTGTAGACCCCTTCCCGGTAGAAGAAGACGCTTATCAGCTCGTGTCCCGCCTCCAGCAGCGCCCGGGCAAATTGCAGCGCGCTGCTGGCCTGCTGGGTGCCGTAGGCCGGGCCTGTCACCATTAAGGCAAAACGCATTACTTGTCTTGTCCCAGGAAATCACCGCTTTTGAACTGGCGGATATAGAGGTAGACGGTGTGTTTGGAGATGTTCAGACGATCCGCCACCTGGTTAATGGCGTCTTTGATGTCGAAAATCCCTTTCTCGTAGAGGTTCAGCACGATCTGACGATTCTTGGCGTTGTTAGATACGTTGCGATCGGCATTGACCTCTTCGATCGTAAATTCGAGAGTCTGCGTCACGAGATCTTCGACGGAAGATGCAAAGTTGACGGAGGAGCCAACGTCCGGGGTTTCTGGCGGAATAAAGGTGCTCATGATTTGCGAGAAGGGCACATCAAGGTTCATGTTGATGCACAGCAGTCCAATTACCCGATGGTCGCGGTTACGAATAGCGATGGTTTCTGACTTCATCAGCACGCCGCTTTTCGCTCGCGTAAAATAGCATTTGGAGACACTGCTGTCGGCGCCGGTCATGTCGTGCAGCATACGCAGCGCAAGGTCGGTAATCGGGGAGCCAATTTTACGGCCGGTATGTTCACCATTGGCAATGCGGATGGCGGAACATTTCAGATCTTGCAGGGAGTGCAATACGATTTCGCAGTGGGACCCAATGAGCATCGCTAACCCGTCCACCACCGCTTCGTAGGATTTCAGAATATCGAAGTCGGTCTGATCGAAAGGACGTTGATCCAGTAAATCAAGCTCACTGGTTTCGTTGGTTAAAAGCGACCTGGACATGAAAAAAACACTCCTTTTCAGGAGCCTGTCGTTAGGTTCTCAGGGCAGGCTCAGTATTTACACGGACAACTAAATTAATACAGCGTGTATAACGCTTTCCAGTGTTAATTATACCTGCCCCACAATAAAAAAAACCGCCGCCTTAAAGGCGGCGGTTTTCATTCGATTACTTCTTGGCGTCTGCCGCGGCTTTCGCGTCAGCTGGCGCTTCTGGTTTCGCATCCGCTTTCGGTGCTGGTTTGATATCCAGCAGCTCTACGTCGAAGACCAGGGTAGAGTTCGCAGGGATACCCGGAACGCCGGTTTTGCCGTAAGCCAGATCCGGTGGGATAACCAGCTGGATTTTACCGCCTTTCTTGATGTTCTTCAGGCCTTCAGTCCAGCCAGGGATAACACCGTCCAGACGGAAGGAGAGAGGCTCACCACGGGTGTAGGAGTTGTCGAACTCTTTACCGTCGATCAGCGTACCTTTGTAGTTCACCACAACGGTATCGCTGTCTTTAGGCGCGTCGCCGGTACCTTCTTTCTCTACTTTGTAGACCAGGCCGGTAGAAGAGGTTTTCACACCTTTCTCTTTAGCAAATTTGTCGCGGTAGGCTTTGCCTTTCGCTTCGTTATCTTTTGCGTCTGCTTCCATTTTGGTCTGCGCTGCGCCTTTCACGCGCGCTTCAAAGGCTTGCAGAGTCTGTTCGATTTCCTGATCAGACAGTTTGCTCTTGTCTGCAAACGCGTCCTGAACACCGGCGATCAGCTGAGCTTTATCCAGTTTGATGCCCAGTTTTTCCTGCTCTTTCAGAGAGTTTTCCATGTAACGACCCAGAGATGCGCCAAGTGCGTAGGCGGATTTCTGGTCGTCATTTTTGAACGCCGCTTTGCTGTCTGCCGCAGCAGCAGGCTTCGCAGCGGTATCAGCAGCGAAAGTCAGCGGTGCGTGCAGTGCAACCGCCATGGTGGTTGCGAGCAGCGTTGCTTTAAACAGTGATTTCATCCATATCTCCAGGGCCTGGGGACTCTCACCCCAGCGTTAAACGTAAATGAGTAGCGTACTATAAATCGTTGCGGAAGAAATCTACAGACGGACTCTCCCTATTCTCACCACTTTTCAGACTATTTTTGTTTAAATAAGTTTCTTACTCCTGGGATGAATACTGCACTCAGGCATAAACTCAGTTAAAATTCGCCGCCCCGCCCAGAGTGGCGACCGAGAAATAAACGAGGTGGATCATGACGGACCCAATGCTGGAAGCGAGACTGGAAGAGCTGGAAAGCCGCCTGGCGTTTCAGGACATCACCATCGAAGAGCTGAATCAGACCGTGACCGCCCACGAGCTTGAAATGGCGAAACTGCGGGATCTGATGCGCCTGTTAACCGAAAAAGTGAAAGCAACCCAGTCGTCACATATTGCTTCCCAGTCGGAAGAGACACCCCCGCCCCATTATTGAGGCGAAAAAAAAGCGGGATTATCCCGCTTTTTTTGTGCCCGATGATACGAGGGTATTAGTGGCAGCCGCAGCCGCCGTTACCGCCGCAACCACCTTTACCGTGGTCGTGACCATGGTCGTGATCGTGGCCGTGACCACCGCAGCAGCCGTCATGGCCATGATCGTGATCGTGGTCGTGACCGTGCGCACCGTGAACGTGGCCGTGGGCCAGCTCTTCTTCGGTCGCTTCGCGGATAGCAACAACTTCTACGTTGAACTTCAGGTTCTGGCCAGCCAGCATGTGGTTGCCGTCAACCACAACGTGGTCGTCTTCAACTTCAGTGATTTCAACAGGAACCGGACCCTGGTCAGTTTCAGCCAGGAAACGCATACCCACTTGCAGTTCGTCAACGCCCATGAACACGTCTTTAGGAACGCGCTGCACCAGGTTGTCGTCATACTGACCGTAAGCGTCGTTCGCGCCTACAGCAACGTCGAATTTATCGCCAACGTCGTGACCTTCCAGCGCGCTTTCCAGGCCGGAAATCAGGGAGCCGTGACCATGCAGATAGTCCAGCGGCGCACTCACCGGAGACTCATCAACCAACACACCGTCTTCTGTACGTACCTGATAGGCCAGGCTGACCACCAGGTCTTTTGCTACTTTCATGATATCTCCTGAGCGTGGGAAAATTGCTGGCGCAGATTGTAGCGAAAATCTGCACCCGTGTACCCTTTAGCTTAAAAAAACTCAGGGCATATCGCTAGTCCGGATGAAAAATGCCGATCACTTTCTCTTCTTTGCGAACGTGCTCGCGGGCCTCTTTATCGGCCTCACGCATCTGGTGACCGCACTTAACACACTCTACAACATCAACATTATTCTCACGCCACATTGCCAGCGTGTCTTGCGCCTGACAGCTCGGGCATTTTGCCCCCGCGATAAAGCGTTTACGTACCGCCATGATAGTTACCCTTTATTCAAATTCATCCCAGCCGTCGAGCTGGCGTCTTTCCTGCTGCATCTCTCTCTGGAAGATCTCTTCCAGCTCCCGTCGCGCTTCCCGCACGCGGGAAATCTGCACCGTATCGGTATGAACAGGCATGAGCTCGCGCAACATGCGCATATCCAGCCTGCGGAAGTGCATCTGGGCGCGGTGCGCCTGGTGCGGATGCATCCCGAGCGAAATAAGCGCCTTACGCCCCAGCTCCAGCGCCGACGAGAAGGTCTCACGGGTGAAGTTTTTCACCCCCGCCTGGAGCAGCTCGTGCGCCTCTACGCGCCCCCGGGCGCGCGCCAGAATATGTAAATGCGGGAAGTGCTGCTGGCACAGCTCCACCAGCTTCATGGTGTCTTCCGGATCGTTACAGGTGATGACGATCGAGTCGGCGTCTTCAGCCCCCGCCGAGCGCAGCAGCTCCAGCTGCGTAGCATCGCCGTAATAGACCTTATAGCCATATTTACGCATCAGGTTCACCGCGCTGATATCACGCTCCAGCACCGTAATGCGCATTTTGTTGGCCATCAGCAGGCGTCCGATAACCTGACCAAAGCGCCCGAACCCCACCACGATCACCTGCGGTTTGTCGTCTTCGACCCACGGCGCTTCGTCTTCATCGTCCGCCGGGTTCAGGCGCCGCGAAAGAACCTTATCCACCAGCTTCATCAGCAGCGGCGTGGTCATCATCGACAGGGTGACCGTCACCAGCAGCAGCGCCATCTGGTCATCTTTAAACAATTTTTGCGACGATGCCGTGGAGAAGAGCACAAAGGCGAACTCCCCTCCCTGGCTGAGCACGCTGGCGAACTGCATTCGCTCCGAGCTGCGCAGCCCGTAAATGCGCGCCAGCCCGTACAGCACCAGCGTTTTCACCGACACCAGCACCGCCACGCTGACAATCACCCACAGCAGATGGGTATAGAGCACGCCAAGATTCAGCGCCATCCCCACGGAGATAAAGAACAGCCCCAGCAGCAGCCCTTTAAAAGGATCGATGGCAATTTCCAGCTCGTGACGGTACTCGCTCTCGGCAAGCAGCACCCCAGCGATAAAGGTGCCGAGCGCCATCGACAGCCCCAGCGCATCCATAAACAGCGCGGAGCCGAGCACCAGCAGCAGCGTTGCGGCGGTAAAGACCTCGCGCACGCCGGAGGCCGCAATAAAGCGGAACACCGGGCGCAGCAGGAAACGCCCGCCGATCAACATCCCGGCAAAGGCCAGCACCTTCATGCTTATCTTCACCCAGTCGAAATGGTCATCGCCCGACCCGGCCAACAGCGGCACCAGCGCGAGCGCGGGGATCACCGCCAGATCCTGGAAAAGCAGCACCGAAAAGCCCAGCTGCCCGGCCTCGTTGCGGTTCATGCCTTTATCGCGCATCAGCTGGAGCGCCATCGCCGTCGACGACATCGCAAGACCAATCCCGCCAATCACCGCCGCCTGCCAGGCGAAGTCGGTGAGCATCAACAGCCCGCCGAGAAGGGTGGCGCTAAACAGCACCTGCGCCGTCCCGACGCCAAAAATAGAGCGGCGCAGCTGCCACAGCTTGGACGGGTTCAGCTCTAGGCCGATGATAAACATCAGGAACACTACGCCCAGCTCGGAGAAGTGGAGGATTTCGTCCACATCGCTGATAAAGCCTAAGCCCCACGGCCCGATGGCGATCCCCGCCAGCAGATAGCCCAGCACCGCGCCAATACCAAGACGCGCGGCCAGCGGCACCGCGACAACCGCCGCGAATAAAAACAGCACCCCGGCCAGCAGTAAATTCGATCCTTCCATTAGCGGCCTCCCGCCGGGATCGGCGAGGCCAGCCAGTCGCCGTAGGCTTTGGCGTGACTCGCCAGCTCGCGGGGTTCCTGGCGGCGCGCCCAGTAGACAATAATCGGGCTCATCCAGTGCATGTGGCACATGGCGGCGGTGAGTTCAAAAGGGCGCAGAATATCGCTCATCGGATAGCGGTTCAGGCCATCGTAGCGGTAGGCGCTTTCCGGCTCGCCGGTGGTAATGACGCTACGCCAGTACTTTCCCGCCAGCTCGTTGCCCCCCACCCCGCTGGAGAACCCCCGGCTCAGGACGCGGTCCAGCCACTCTTTGAGCAGCGCCGGGCAGCTATAGGTATACAGAGGATGCTGGAACACAATCACGTCATGCTGACGCAGCAGCTCCTGCTCGTAAGGAATATCAATAAAGAAATCAGGATAGTGCGCGTAGAGATCGTGCACCGTCACGTTGCTGAGCTGTGTTGCCGGCTTAAGCAGCACCCGGTTCGCCACCGAGTCCTGAGATTCCGGATGGGCATACAGCAGCAGCACCTTTGCTGTCTGAGACATCAATTCCCTCCCGGTACGGTTTCTGTTTTTGTGTCTGATTGCGGTTTTGGGCTACCATGGCGGCCCGGTACGGAAAACGGCCCGCACCTTACATTATCATAATGACAAATTAACATAGTCGGAACATACGGCGCTTCTATGATTGTTTTCTCCTCGTTACAAATTCGTCGCGGCGTGCGCGTCCTGCTGGACAACGCAACGGCCACCATCAATCCAGGCCAGAAAGTCGGTCTGGTCGGCAAAAACGGCTGTGGTAAATCCACCCTGCTCGCGCTGCTGAA
This sequence comes from Enterobacter sp. 186315, assembly GCF_053290175.1. NCBI lineage: Bacteria > Pseudomonadati > Pseudomonadota > Gammaproteobacteria > Enterobacterales > Enterobacteriaceae > Enterobacter > Enterobacter sp. 186315. The sequence goes on from NZ_JBPTTK010000024.1 coordinate 10,340, forward strand.
AAACGAGATTAGCGCCGACGGCGGCAACTTTACCTTCCCCGGTAACTGGCAGCTCGCCTGGGTGAACCAGGAAACGCCCGCCCTGAGCGAACCCGCGCTCGACTATGTGATTGACGGCGACCGCGAATACCGCAAGCTGGAGCGTGAGCTGAACGACGCCAACGAGCGCAACGACGGTAACGCCATCGCCACCGTTCACGGCAAGCTCGACGCCATCGACGCCTGGACCATCCGCTCCCGCGCCTCCAGCCTGCTGCACGGTCTGGGCTTCAGCAACGAACAGCTCGAACGCCCGGTCAGCGACTTCTCCGGCGGCTGGCGTATGCGCCTCAACCTGGCGCAGGCGCTGATCTGCCGCTCCGATTTACTGCTCCTTGATGAACCGACCAACCACCTCGATCTCGATGCGGTGATCTGGCTGGAAAAGTGGCTGAAAAGCTATCAGGGTACGCTGATTTTGATCTCCCACGACCGCGACTTCCTCGATCCGGTGGTGGATAAAATCATTCATATCGAACAGCAGACGATGTTCGAATACACCGGCAACTACAGCTCCTTCGAGCGCCAGCGCGCGACGCGTCTGGCCCAGCAGCAGTCGATGTATGAAAGCCAGCAGCAGCGCGTGGCGCATCTGCAAAGCTTCGTCGACCGCTTCAAGGCGAAAGCCTCGAAGGCCAAGCAGGCCCAGAGCCGCATCAAAATGCTGGAGCGCATGGAGATGATTGCCCCGGCGCACGTGGATAACCCGTTCCACTTTAGCTTCCGCGCGCCGGAGAGCCTGCCGAACCCGCTGCTGAAGATGGAAAAGGTCAGCGCCGGGTATGGCGATCGCACTATTCTCGACTCGATTAAACTCAACCTGGTGCCAGGTTCACGTATCGGCCTGCTCGGGCGTAACGGTGCCGGTAAATCCACGCTGATCAAGCTGCTGGCGGGCGAGCTTAACCCGGTTAGCGGCGAAATCGGGCTGGCGAAGGGCATTAAGCTTGGCTACTTCGCCCAGCATCAGCTGGAATTTTTACGCGCGGATGAATCCCCTATTCAGCATCTGGCGCGCCTGGCCCCGCAGGAGATGGAGCAGAAGCTGCGCGACTATCTCGGCGGCTTTGGTTTCCAGGGCGACAAGGTGACGGAAAACACCGAGCGCTTCTCCGGCGGCGAAAAGGCCCGTCTGGTGCTGGCGCTGATCGTCTGGCAGCGCCCGAACCTGCTGCTGCTCGATGAACCGACCAACCACCTGGATCTCGACATGCGTCAGGCGCTGACCGAAGCGCTGATTGAGTTCGAAGGCGCGCTGGTGGTGGTCTCGCACGATCGCCACCTGATCCGCTCCACCACCGACGATCTTTATCTGGTACACGGCGGTAAAGTGGAGCCGTTCGACGGCGATCTGGAAGATTACCAGCAGTGGCTGACGGACGTACAAAAGCAGGAAAACCAGCCGGAAGAGTCGGCGAAAGAGAACGCCAACAGCGCGCAGTCGCGTAAAGATCAGAAGCGTCGTGAAGCCGAGCTGCGCACCCAGACGCAGCCGCTGCGTAAAGAGATCGCCCGCCTTGAAAAAGAGATGGAAAAACTTAACGCGACGCTGGCGACCGTTGAAGAGAAGCTCGGCGACAGCGATTTGTACGATCAGAGCCGCAAGGCTGAGCTGACTGACTGCCTGCAAACGCAGGCCAAAACAAAATCAAGCCTGGAAGAGTGCGAAATGGCGTGGCTGGACGCGCAGGAGCAGCTGGAAGCGATGCTTCAGGCCGACTAAACCACCGGGAGGGTTATGGGTTTCGATATCACGAGCGAGATTACGTTTCGCAAGCTCAGCATCTTCATGACGTTTATGGAGAAGGGCAATATCGCCCGCACCGCCGAAGCGCTGGGCCTGAGCGGCGTGAGCGTTCACCGCGCGCTGCATACGCTGGAAGAGAACGTGCGCTGCCCGCTGTTTACCCATAAAGGGCGCAACCTGATTGCGCTCCCCTCCGCCTGGACGCTGCTGGAGTATTGCCAGGAGGTGATGCAGGTGATGGAGCGCGGGCTGGAAGAGTCGCGCAAAATCGCCGGGATCGGCCAGGGCCGTCTGCGCGTCGGCACGCTCTATTCCCTGACCCTGGAAACGGTGCCGCGCCTGATTATGGGCATGAAGCTGCGTCGTCCGGATCTGGAGATGGATCTGACGATGGGCTCAAACGACACCCTGCTACACATGCTGGACGAAGGCTCGCTGGATGCGATCCTGATTTCCATTTCCGAGAGCGATATCGACCGCAACAGCCTGGAAGTGCTGCCGCTGTTCCACGACGATATTTTCCTTGCCGCCCCCGCCTCTGCCACGCTGGATACTTCCGGCCCGGCGGATCTGCGCGATTATAAGCATCAGAAGTTTGTCGCGCTGGCGGAGGGGTTTGCCACCTACGCCGGGTTCCAGGAGGCGTTTCATATCGCCGGATTCGAGCCGGAGATCGTCACCCGCGTAAACGATATTTTCTCGATGCTGAGCCTGGTGCAGGCGGGCGTGGGGTATACGCTGATGCCGGGCAGGATGAAGAAGGTGTATGAGAATTCGGTGCAGTTGTTAAAGCTGGCGCAGCCGTATCAGATGCAGCAGCTTATCGCGATTGTGTTTGCCCGCAACCGCGAGCAGGATCCGAGCCTGCGGGCGTTAGCCGCCGAGGGGCGGATGTATGCGCGCAGTTTGCAGGAAGGTGCGTAATGCCGTGCCGGGTGGCGACGCGTTGCGTCTTACCCGGCCTACACGTTGGCCGTAATCCGGGTAAGGCGAGAAGGTGCGTGATACAAAACAAGACAACCGAACCCGTAGGCCGGGTAAGGCGAAGCCGCCACCCGGCAAAAAACTCACGCACGAAGTCGACGTGCTAAATGCACCGCCACGTCCACGCCGCTGCGCTCCAGCGAAATAGTCTCCCCTTCCCACGCGGCCTGACGCGTCAGGCAGGTCAGCACGCCGCCGGGCGGCATCTCTATCGCCAGCCGCGCTTCGCGCTCGTTGGCGGAAATCACCGCCTCCTGCCAGCGCACGGTGCGCGCCATGTTCAGCGCCAGATCGTCGGCAATTCTTTCCGGCTGCCAGAGCACGCGCCCGGTGCTGCCGCTCAAATAGGCCAGGCGCGGTCGCGAAAGCGTGACCGACTCAAACGCGGCCACCAGCTTTTGCGCAGGCTCTGCCAGCAGTTCGCAGTGCGACGGCACGCTGACCGCCAGCCGTTTCGCCTTGCTCGCCCCTTTCGCCAGCGCGCGTTTCGCCACTTCCGCCATGCCGTCATCGGATCCGGCAATCACGATCTGCGTTTCGGCATTCAGGTTCGCAATGTAGGTTCCGGTGCCGTCGATAAGCTGTTCCACCATCGGCAGGGTCAACCCCATAATCGCCGTCAGGCCGTAGCCGTGCGGATACGCCTGCTCCATCAGATCGCCGCGCAGGGCGACGAGGTTTAACGCGTCCGTAAAGTCCAGCGCGCCTGCGACAACCGCCGCCGGGTACGCACCGATGGACAGCCCGCTGACGATATCCGGCGACACGCCGCGGCGTTCAAGCTCGCGCGCCCAGGCCACGCCTGCAATCAGCAGGGAAAGCTGCACCGCCCGGGTGTGGGTTAAGGCGGCGGCGGTATCCAGACGATCGACCTCATCGCCCAGCACCTCGCGCGCCTGGGTCAGTTCGTTCCCCGGCAGATTTTGCAGCATACCTGCGTGCTGCGTCCCCTGCCCCGGAAAGGTAAACAGTATTTTCATTACTCCTCCCTGCGCCACGGATCCGCCACCAGACGTGGCCCGCGGCGGGTTTTCAGCAGCGTTTTGCCGTCGCGCAGCCACTCCGCCAGCGCAAACCCCCCTTCCGGCGTATCCACCTGGGTATCGGCACGGCACAGGGCGCGGCTCAGCTGAGACTGCCACGCAGCGAAGGCGTCGGGGGAAACGGGCAGTGGCGCGCGGATCAGCAGGTCGAGATCGCTGTCGGCGTGAATCACCGGGATCCCGGTCGCCAGCGCGTAGCCGGTGCTGCCGGTAATGCCCCACGTCCACGGCCAGGGCTGCTGAGAAAGCTGAAGCGCCACCTGCACCGGTGGCTGCGTCACAAACGGCGAGCGCAGCAGGACGGCGGTGACGCTCAAATCTTCCGGTGAAACCACGCGCACAACATGTTCGGGCTTCACCCATCCGGCCGCCCGCTGGTCGCGGCGTAAACCGCGCACGCCAACGGGGATTCGGCCAGCGTTATCAACATCACGCCTTACCACTACCGGCAGGCCACTATGCCAGACGGCATCGACCCAGGATTCGGTTATCCCTTCCAGCGCATCGCGCGCGGTCAGCCAGATTAGGTCGTGGGGGCGTAACGTTGTGGTCATAATTACATTCCTGAAGTCAGCGAGATAAACAGCGGCAGCGACAGGATACACAGTACGGAGCTTAACAGCAGCACGGCTTCAGCATCCGGCGACTGCACGCCAAAGCGGTTACCGAACACCACGCCGAAGAAGCCCGCAGAGAGCGCAATCATCAGGATAGCGGTGATCGCCACGGAGCCGTGCAGACCGAAGATCAAAACGATACCCCAGGCAATCGCAGGCTGGATCAGCAGTTTGGCAATGGTCGACGTGATAACCATAGTGTTGATTTGCAGCTTACGGGCAGAGAGGATCACCCCGGTCAGGAACAGCGCTGCCGCGGTCGCAGCCAGCCCCAGCGGTTTAATAGACGCCAGTACCAGTTCCGGCATTTTGATGCCGATAGCGGACAAAATCACACCCAGCAGCGGGCCCATCACGATCGGTTTCTTAATAGAACGCCACATCAGCACCGGCAGCATAGAGAGCGTAGAGCCGGTGTTGTTGCCGTCGGCGCGCGCTTTTTCGCGCTCCAGGATCAGCAGGCAGAACGGGGTCATCAGCACTGAACCACAGGCGATAGAGACCGCCACGGACAGTGAGGTAGACGGGCCTTCACCCAGCACGCTGCCCAGAATCGGCAGGCCGAGCGCCGCATAGTTTGGCAGGGCGACGGTGAGCGTCAGCACGGCCGCATCCTGCGGAGATTTTTTAAAGACTTTAGTGGCGAGGAAGTAGATGGCCGCATAGGTGATCCACATCGCCAGGGTCAGCACCAGGATCAGCGGCAACTGCGCCACGATACCGGTCCAGGGCGTTTGCACGGTGGCGCTAAACAGCGCAGCCGGAAGCGCAAAGTCCATTACGAAGATATTGAGCAGGGAGACATTTTTGTTATCAACCATCTTTGCTTTACCGGCCCAAAATCCCAGCAGCATGATGACGAAAATCGGAGCAAGAGCATGAACAATTACGTAAGTCATAAATTCACCTGTAGTAAAAAAGTTTAAGCACTGGCGCGATGTTTATAATTTTTCAGGATGCATCGCCCCTCGCGGACGCAGCGTGCGCGCCCGCGGGGTGTACATCTTCTGGCAGGTCTTATGTTTTCTTACCAGCTTGCTCGCATACGTTCGCGTACGAGGGCTGAGCTGCGGCGGTTGTCGGCACCCAGACGGTTTTTCAGGGTGGCATCCTGGCGCGCATCGCTGATGGCCCGTTGCAGAGTGGCAGTCACCTGCGCCAGGTCGGCGGTTGATGGGGCATCCGGGTTGCTGATGTTCAGCAGGTCGGAGAGCAGCCCCAGCGTGGCGTAGTTGCTGATGTCGTAGGCCATTGGCGGAATGGTCGCCGCCAGTTTTTCCAGCGCGTCAACGGTACGCAGGGTGATACGCGCGGCGGACTCTTTGCCCATCGCGTGGATCATCACGCCCTGGTCGTTGAAGGCGATCAGGCGGTTAGCCTGGTAGCCGTGCGCCAGAAACGCGCCGGACATCGCTTTACCAACGATAAGACCAATCACCGGATGGCCCGCCAGACGCGCGTTGGCATAGGCTGCCGCCGCACCGGCCAGCGCCTGGTGAATACCGAACGCCTCTTCACGACGACCGTAGGCCTGGCTTGGAACGTCAATCACCGCCACAATCGGGCGCTTCACGGCTTTGTCCGCATCGGCAGCCACGGTTTCGCTAACCACTTTTGCCAGCGTCCAGCCTTCCAGCAGACCCACTTCACCCTGCGCCGCGCGCGGGAAGTGGTTGTTGGCATCCGGCACCACGGCGACAAATCGCACCGCTTCACCGTTGAGCTCACCGTCTGCCGCCTGCACGGACGGGCATAACCCCTCCAGACGTTTGGCGTTCGGGGCGAGGGTTTCGAGCCAGAGTTCGCCACGGCTTATTGAATTACTCATCATTTCACCTCCCGGGCAAAAAGCGCTTTAATCTGTTCGGCATCGGCCTGCTTGCGGGTGTCGAAATTGGTCAGACGGTTCAGGTAATCGTCGTAGTTATCGGTGCGATGTTTCGCCGGAACGCCTTTGGCAATCGCCTCGTTCATCGCCGATTTCACCGCGTGAACGCCGTCGCCCACCAGCGCATCCACCAGCCCGCTTTCATAGCGCACTTCGCCGCCGGTCATGCTCCAGATAAACGGACGGTCGCGGGAGTCGTACTCTTCAATCCCCGCTTCCTGCTCGATAACCTGCGGGCCGTTCAGACCCAGACGCGCTTCGCGGGTCACAATCAGATAGCTACAGAGCGCCGCCGCGATAGACATACCGCCGAAGCAGCCCACGGTGCCCGCCACAATCCCGACCACCGGGGTGTAACGACGCAGGTCAACAATCGCCGCGTGGATATCGGCAATCGCCGCCAGCCCGAGGTTGGCCTCCTGCAAACGCACGCCGCCGGTTTCGAGGCACAGCACCGCCTGCGTTGGAATACCGTTGCGGTTGTCTTCAGCCGCCAGCTCCAGCGCCGCCGCCATTTTGGCGCCGGACACTTCGCCCATGCTGCCGCCCTGGAACGCGCCTTCGATGGCTACCACTACCGCAGGCTGACCGTTGATGGTGCCTTTGGCGACCACCATGCCGTCGTCGGCCTGAGGAACGATGCCCTGCGGCCCAAGCCACGGGGAGACAATCTCTTCAAACGGATCCAGCAGTTCGCGGTAGCTGCCGTCGTCCAGCAGCGCCTGCGCACGCTGGCGGGCTTTCAGTTCAATAAAGCTGCTGTCATCACGCATGATTCACCCCCTCAAAAACCTGTTCGATACGAATGCGCGCCACGCCCGGCGTTGCGCCGAAGTCGTGGATGGTCAGTTTGCCTGCGGGCAGGCTGCTGACGGTTTCCAGGCGGTTGAAGAGTGCCTCCCAGCGACCACGGCTGTTGTCTACGGAGGTGGTGATATCAATGGTTAAGGTCTCGCCCGGTTCGGCGGTGAATAACACCTCCATATCACCGGAGCCGACAACCCCTGCCAGCGCCCTGCCGCTTAACGCGCGGCTGGCTGGCACGGTCAAAGTAATTTTTTCCATAACATCCTCTTAATGCTTTGAATTAGGCATCTCGATACGGTCGAGAAACAGCGTGGCGGCGAGCAAATCAGCGGCACCGCCCGGCGAAGCGTTGAGCGCCAGCATCTGACGGTCTAACGCCGCCAGCGCAAGCTGGCCTGCCGGCGTGGCACACCCGCCGGCGCTCAGCACCGCACGCGCCCCGTCCTGCATGGCGTCTAACCCCTCCATCCCGGCGCGTGAGAGCACGCAGGTATCGGTGAGCGAGGTCATGATGGCCATCAGCGCGTCGAGCCGGGCGTGGGTTTCGCTGCTGCCGTTGAGGCGGCTCAGACGAAGCTGGGGCAGCGCCCGCTGCATTACGTGCGGAAACGCCTGCTGCGCCTCTTCGCGCGCGCCCGGCACCCGATAACGGTGGGTGGCGCGAAGCCCTTTGCTGAACACTTTCGGTGCGGCGTCGTCCGGCAGCTTCGCCAGCCCTGCGGCGGTCTGCGCGACGGCCTGCGCGGTTGCGCTACCGCCCTGCATCGCCACGGCGCTGACCAGCAGCCCGAGCGCCCAGATTGCGCCACGGTGGGTGTTAACCCCGCTGGTGGCGGCCATCATCTGCTGTTCGCCTTCACGGCCCAGTCGACCGACGGTCTGGCGCAGAGAGATATCCGCCGGACGCTGCCAGCTTTGCTGCGCCAGCGCCTGAAACGTAGGGGTGAGGCTGTGCGCGGAACGCTCCATCAACGCAAGCGTGAGATCGTGGTGCGCGCCGTTCCCCCGACTGTCCACCAGACCGGGTTTCGGGCTTAAACGTGCTTCGTCAATCAGACACTGCGTGGCGGTTCGCGCCAGCCATTCGGCACCGCCTTCAACCTGAATCTGGGGCAGAAGTTTCATTACCAGCTCCGGAATTTCGCAGGTGGGTTGTAAAGGCCGCCGGACCATTCCACGAGATCCGACACGCTACCGGCCGCCAGCAGAGAGCGGGTGGCGTCGGTACGGCGAATGCCCATATCTTCCGGGTAGACCACTTTGCCGCTCTGGCGCAGTTCCGCCACCCGTTTGGCGTCAACGCCGAGGCCGATATCGGTGATACCCGCTACGGCGGCGACCATCGCCCGACGCTCTTCCAGATCTTTCGCACGGTAGAGGTAAGCAATGCCCTCTTCCGTCAGCACGTGGGTCACGTCGTCACCGTAAATCATCACCGGCGCCAGCGGCATTCCGGAGGCTTTGGCAACGTCAACGGCATCGAGTTTTTCGACGAAGGTTGGCTTCACGCCCGCCTGGAAGGTTTCGACCATCTGCACGACCAGTTTTTTACCGCGCTGCATTGGGTCAGGCTCGGTGATCATGTTCAGCCAGGCTGGCGTTGCATGACGGCGACCGTGCGGGTCATGACCCATGTTTGGCGCACCGCCGAAGCCGGACAGACGACCGCGCGTTACGGTAGAGGAGTTGGCGTAGCCGTCCACCTGCAAGGTCGAACCGATAAACATATCTACCGCGTACTGGCCTGCCAGCTGGCAGAAGGCGCGGTTAGAGCGCATGGAGCCGTCGGCCCCGGTAAAGAAGATGTCAGGACGGGCGCGGATGTACTCTTCCATCCCCAGCTCGCCGCCGAAGCAGTGAACGCTTTCGACCCAGCCGCTTTCAATCGCCGGGATTAGCGTTGGATGCGGGTTGAGCGTCCAGTGTTTACAGATTTTGCCTTTGAGGCCGAGCTGTTCACCGTAGGTTGGCAGCAGCAGCTCAATCGCCGCCGTGTTAAAGCCAATCCCGTGGTTCAGAGACTGCACCTGGTGCTCGGCGTAGATGCCTTTGATGGCCATCATCGCCATCAGGATGTGTTCTTGCTTGATCAGACGCGGGTCGCGGGTGAACAGCGGTTCGATAAAGAACGGCTTGTCGGCGACAACCACGTAGTCAATCCAGGAGCCAGGGATGTCCACTCGCGGCAGATCGGTTTCGTCATCCACCAGCTCGTTGACCTGGGCGATAACAATTCCGTCGTGGAACGCGGCGGCTTCCACCAGCGCTGGGGTATCTTCGGTGCTGGCACCGGTATAAAGGTTACCTTTGCTGTCGGCTTTAAAGCCCGCAATCAGCGCCACGTTTGGCGAGAGATCGACGTACAGGCGGGAGTAAAGTTCGATGTAGGTGTGGATGGCGCCGATTTCGAGCTGTCCGTCTTCCAGCAGCTGCGAAATGCGCAGGCTTTGAGTACCGGAGAAGGAGAAGTCGAGTTTGCGGGCGATGCCTTTTTCAAAGATATCGAGGTGCTCGCTGCGGCCCACGCTTGGCATGATCATATGCAGGTCGTGAACGATTTGCGGGTTCACTTCAGCAAGCGAACGGGAAAGAAAATCTGCCTGCTTCTGGTTGTTGCCTTCCAGAACGACTTTATCGCCCGGCGCAATCAGTTTTTCCAGCATGGCGACAAGGTCGCCGGTTGGCAGTACCTTGCCCTGCACCGGTACGGAAGCCAGGCGACGCGCTTTTTCGGTGCGTCGCGTGTTCCATTGCCGGGTCGGTGTTTGCCCAGATAACATTATTAACCTCCTGATTCAGCTAATCATTCTGATTTGCTTAACGTTGAGTAAAGTCTGCACGCTGGCGAGAAAGGCATCAATTAAGCGTAGTGCGTGATCGTTAGCCTGAGAGTAATAATCAACGTAAGAAAATGTGATCGGGATCAGTTCATGTTTCGGAAAAGCGGACTAAACGGGGTACAATCAGGAAGGTATCGTAAATAACAGACAATAATTAGCTTCGCCTTTATGACCCAAATCATCCCATCAGACTTCGACATTGCCGCCGAAGAGAGCGCAGCGTTCGTGCCCATGCGCGGCGTGGCTAACCGCCACCTGCAAACCATGCTGCCGCGCCTTATTCGCCGCAGGCTACAGTTCACCCCACACTGGCAGCGCCTGGATCTGCCGGACGGTGATTTTGTGGATCTCGCCTGGAGCGAAGATCCCGAGCAGGCCAAAGACAAGCCGCGTCTGGTGGTGTTTCACGGTCTGGAAGGCAGTCTGCACAGCCCCTACGCGCACGGTCTGATCCAGGCGGCGAAAGCGCGCGGCTGGCTGGGCGTGGTGATGCATTTTCGCGGATGCAGCGGCGAGCCAAATCGCCAGAAGCGTATCTATCATTCCGGCGAAACCGAAGACGGCACCTGGTTCCTGCGCTGGCTGAACGAGAAGTTCGGCACCGTGCCGACGGCGGCGGTGGGCTACTCCCTCGGCGGTAATATGCTGGCCTGCCTGCTGGCGAAAGAGGGCGACACCATCCCGCTGGACGCTGCGGTGATTGTCTCCGCGCCGTTTATGCTGGAGCACTGTAGCAACCACATGGAAAAGGGCTTTTCACGCGTCTATCAGCGCTATCTGCTGAACCTGCTAAAAGCCAACGCCGCGCGCAAACTGAAGGCCTACCCGGATACCCTGCCGGTAAGCCTGCAACAGCTCAAAAAAGTGCGGCGCATCCGCGAGTTCGACGATCTGATCACCGCCAAAATTCACGGTTTTGCCGATGCGATCGACTACTATCGCCAGTGCAGCGCCATGCCGCTGCTCAGCAAAATCACCAAACCGACGCTTATCATCCATGCGAAAGATGACCCGTTTATGGATCATCACTCCATCCCCGCGCAGGCGTTTCTGCCCGCAAACGTGACGTACCAGCTGACCGAGCACGGCGGCCACGTTGGCTTTGTGGGCGGCACCTTAAGACGCCCGCAGATGTGGCTGGAAACGCGCATTCCCGACTGGCTAACCGCTTTCCTGGACGGTGCAAAATGATTATTCCCTGGCAGGATCTGTCTCCCGAAACGCTCGATAATCTGATTGAAAGCTTTGTATTACGCGAAGGCACCGATTATGGTGAGCAGGAGCGTTCGCTCGAACAAAAGGTCAACGATGTGAAGCGCCAGCTTAAAAGCGGCGACGTGGTGCTGGTATGGTCTGAGCTGCACGAAACGGTCAATATCATGCCCCGCAATGCCTTTCACGGCTGACCCTTAAACCTTTTCAGTCAGGGAGTTGCTATGTCTGCCAGACATCCGGTTATTGCCGTTACAGGCTCCAGCGGTGCGGGCACTACCACCACCAGCCTCGCCTTTCGCAAGATTTTCGCCCAGCTGAATTTACGGGCCGCAGAGGTCGAAGGCGACAGCTTTCACCGCTACACCCGTCCTGAAATGGATATGGCGATTCGCAAGGCGCGCGATCTCGGCAAGCACATCAGCTATTTCGGCCCTGACGCCAACGACTTTAGCCTGCTGGAGCAGACGTTTCGCGAGTACGGCTTAAGCGGCACTGGCCAGTCGCGCAAGTATCTGCACACCTACGATGAAGCGGTGCCCTGGAACCAGGTGCCGGGGACCTTTACCCCGTGGCAGCCGCTCCCTGAGCCGACCGACGTGCTGTTTTATGAAGGGCTGCACGGCGGCGTGGTGACCGCGCAACACGACGTGGCGCGCCATGTGGATCTGCTGGTGGGCGTGGTGCCGATTGTGAACCTGGAGTGGATCCAGAAGCTGACGCGCGATATGAGCGAGCGCGGGCACTCCCGCGAGGCGGTGATGGATTCGGTGGTGCGTTCCATGGAAGATTACATCAACTTCCTGACCCCGCAGTTCTCCCGCACCCACATCAACTTCCAGCGCGTCCCGACGGTGGACACCTCAAACCCGTTTGCCGCCAAAGGCATCCCGTCGCTGGACGAGAGCTTTGTGGTCATCCATTTCCGCAATCTGGATAACATCGATTACCCCTGGCTGCTGGCGATGCTGCAAGGCTCTTTCATTTCTCATATGAATACTTTAGTGGTTCCGGGCGGGAAAATGGGGCTGGCGATGGAGCTGATCATGACCCCGCTGGTGCAGCGGTTGATGGAAGGGAAGCAGATCGAGTGATCATTTTCCCTCTCCCTGTGGGAGAGGGCCAGGGTGAGGGCATCAACGCGCACGATGCCCAATTTGTTACGCTTCGATCACCTCAAACGAATGCGTAATTTTTACCGCTTTCTCCAGCATTAACGCCACAGAGCAGTATTTCTCCGCAGAAAGGTCAACCGCGCGCGATACCGCCGCGTCCTTGAGCGCTTTTCCGGTCACGATAAAATGCAGATTAATGTGGGTGAAATAGCGTGGAGCCTCTTCGCGACGTTCTGAAGTAAGCTTTACCTCGCAATCGGTGACGTCATGACGCCCTTTTTGCAAAATCGACACCACGTCAATCGCGCTGCAACCGCCCGCCGCCATCAGCACCATCTCCATTGGGCTTGGGGCTTTATCGCCGGAGTTGCCGTCCATCAAAATCTGGTGTCCGGAAGCGGATTCGCCCAGGAACGTTAAACCTTCAACCCATTTCACACGCGCTTGCATATTCATTAACTCCAACGTTGCATTTTTGGTGACAGATTACGCGTGCGTTACATTTCTCGCAACGGAAGGCGACATGCATCATGCTGAAGCGAGACACCAGGAGACACGCGGCAAAAGCTATGCTAAAACACTCGGGATGCTACAGTAATACATTGACGTTACACATGTATGCAGAGGACATCAAACTTTACTGGCTGCGATAATGTTACGACAGCCGACTTCCCAGGGTATGGGTAAGAATTCGATTGCAACCCCAGAGTCTGGATGCATCTTATGACTCTGGTGACAGCTTATAACAGAGGATAACAGCGCATGGTGCTTGGCAAACCGCAAACAGACCCGACACTTGAATGGTTCTTGTCTCATTGCCATATTCATAAGTATCCATCAAAGAGCACGCTGATTCACCAGGGTGAAAAAGCGGAAACGTTGTATTACATCGTTAAAGGCTCGGTGGCAGTGCTGATCAAAGATGAGGAAGGCAAAGAAATGATCCTTTCTTATCTGAACCAGGGCGATTTCATCGGTGAACTGGGCCTGTTTGAAGAAGGCCAGGAACGTAGCGCCTGGGTTCGTGCGAAAACCGCGTGTGAAGTGGCTGAAATCTCCTACAAGAAATTCCGTCAGCTGATTCAGGTTAACCCTGACATCCTGATGCGTCTCTCTTCCCAGATGGCGCGCCGTCTGCAAGTGACCTCCGAGAAAGTGGGTAACCTCGCCTTCCTGGACGTGACAGGCCGTATCGCACAGACGCTGCTGAACCTGGCGAAACAGCCAGACGCCATGACCCACCCTGACGGTATGCAAATTAAAATCACGCGTCAGGAAATTGGTCAGATCGTCGGCTGTTCTCGTGAAACGGTTGGCCGTATCCTGAAAATGCTCGAAGACCAGAACCTGATTTCCGCCCACGGTAAAACTATCGTGGTTTACGGGACCCGTTAATTCCGGTCAAACGGCGTGGCATCGCGAGGTGCCACGCCGTTTTTGTCTCTATTCCCCATGTGGCGCAGGCTGATCTATCACCCGGAAGTTAACTATGCACTGCGACAAACGCTGGTGTTATGTCTTCCCGTGGCCGTGGGGCTGATGCTCGGCCATCTGCAACAAGGTCTGCTGTTCTCCCTCGTTCCCGCCTGCTGCAACATTGCCGGTCTGGACACGCCGCACAAACGCTTTTTCAAACGCCTGATTATTGGCGGCTGCCTGTTTGCAGGCTGTAGCCTCGCCGTGCAGCTGCTGCTGGCCCGCGATATCCCGCTCCCGCTGATCTTAACCGTGCTGGCGATGACGCTCGGCGTGACGGCAGAAATTAGCTCGCTGCACGCCCGGCTGCTGCCCGCCTCGCTGATTGCCGCCATCTTCACCCTGAGCCTCGCCGGGAACATGCCGATATGGGAGCCGCTGCTGATCTACGCGCTCGGCACGCTGTGGTACGGGCTGTTTAACTGGTTCTGGTTCTGGCTGTGGCGCGAACAGCCGCTGCGCGAATCCCTGAGCCTGCTGTACGTTCAGCTTGCGGACTATTGCGAGGCGAAATATACCCTGCTCACCCAGCACGCCGATCCGGAAAAGTCGCTGCCGCCGCTGCTCACCCGCCAGCAGAAGGTGGTGGATCTCATCAGCCAGTGTTATCAGCAGCTGCATATGCTCGCCGCCAATAAAAACCAGGACTACAAGCGCCTGCTGCGCATTTTCCAGGTGGGGCTCGATCTCCAGGAGCATATCTCCGTCAGCCTTCACCATCCGCAGGAGGTGCAAAAGCTGGTGGAGCGCAGCCACGCCGAAGCGGTGATCCGCTGGAACGCCCAGACCGTTTCCGCACGCCTGCGCACGCTGGCGGACGACATTCTTTATCACCGCTACCCCACGCGTTTTAACATGGACAAACAGCTTGGCGCGCTGGAGAAAATTGCCCGTCAGCACGCGGATAACCCGGTCGGGCAGTTCGCCGCGTGGCACTTCAGCCGCATTGCGCGCGTGCTGCGCACCCAGCGTCCGCTCTATCCGCGCGATCTGATGGCCGACAAGCAAAAACGTCTGCCGCTGCTGCCCGCGCTGAAAAGCTATCTGTCCCTTAAGTCCGCCGCCCTGCGCAACGCCGCGCGGATAAGCGTGATGCTCAGCATCGCCAGCCTGATGGGGATGGCGCTGCACCTGCCTAAGCCCTACTGGATCTTAATGACCGTGCTGTTCGTGACCCAAAACGGCTACGGCGCCACGCGGGTGCGCATTCTGCACCGGGCGGGCGGCACCATGGCGGGGCTGATCATTGCCGGTATAACGCTGCACTTCCACGTCCCGGACGGGTACACGCTGATGGGAATGCTGGTGGTGACGGTGGTGAGCTACCTGATTATCCGCAAGAACTACGGCTGGGCGATGGTGGGCTTTACGGTGACGGCGGTGTACACCCTGCAACTGCTGACCCTCAACGGCGAGCAGTTTATTGTCGCCCGGCTGGTGGATACGCTGATTGGCTGCCTGATTGCCTTTGGCGGCATGGTCTGGCTGTGGCCGCAGTGGCAGAGCGGGCTGCTGCGCCAGAACGCCCACGACGCGCTGGAGGCAGATCAGCAGGCGATTCGTCTGATCCTGAGCGACGATCCGCAGCCCTCCCCGCTGGCGTATCAGCGCATGAAGGTGAACCAGGCGCACAACGCCCTGTTTAACTCGCTCAACCAGGCGATGCAGGAGCCGGGCTTTAACTCGCACTATCTGGCAGACATGAGGCTGTGGGTGACGCACAGCCAGTTTATCGTCGAGCACATTAACGCCATGACCACGCTGGCGCGCGAGCACACGATGCTGACGCCGGATCTGGCGCAGCGCTATTTACAGTCCTGCGAGATTGCGTTGCAGCGGTGTCAGCAGCGTCTGGAGTACGATGCGCCGGGGGAAGCGGGGGATTCGAACATTCTGGAAGCGCCGGAAACGCTGACCCACGGGCCGATGAGCACGCTGGAGCAGCATTTGCAGCGCATTCTCGGGCATCTGAGCACCATGCACACCATTTCGTCGGTGGCATGGCGACAGCGCCCGCATCACGGCGTGTGGTTAACGCGGATTTTAAAGCGAACGCCGTACTAATTTACCCGCGAACAACCCTGGCGACCGCCGCCGCAAACCGCGTTAATCCTTCTTCAATATCCTTCTCGTCCACCACCAGCGACGGCGCAAAACGCATCACGTCCGGCCCGGCGTTGAGCACCATCACCCCTTCGTGGGCGGCGGCGTGGAAGAAATCGCGCGCGCGGCCTTTGTACTGCGGCTTCAGCTCGGCGCCAATCAGCAGCCCCATCCCGCGGATCTCGCTGAACACGTCGAACTGCGCGTCAATCTGTTGCAGGTGCTTCACAAACAGCTCGCGCTTCGCATTCACGCCGTTCAGCACCTCGGGCGTGTTGATAATATCGAACGCGGCCCCGGCCACGGCGCTGGCTAACGGGTTCCCGCCGTAGGTCGAACCGTGAGAACCGACGTGGAACGCGGAGGCGATCTCCTGGGTGGTCAGCACCGCGCTGACCGGGAAGCCGCCGCCGAGGGCTTTGGCGCTGGTCAGAATATCCGGCGTCACGCCGTAGTGCATATAGGCGAACAGGTCGCCGGTGCGCCCCATCCCGCTCTGCACTTCGTCAAACACCAGCAGCGCCTGATGCTCGTCGCACAGCTCGCGCAGCCCTTTAAGGAATTCCGGCGTCGCCGCCGTCACGCCGCCCTCGCCCTGAATCGGCTCGACCACCACCGCGCAGGTGTGGTCGTCCATTACCGCTTTTACCGCGTGAAGATCGTTAAACGGCACGTGGACGATATCCGCCGGTTTAGGGCCGAAGCCGTCGGAATATTTGGGCTGGCCGCCCACGGACACGGTGAAGAACGAGCGCCCGTGGAAGGCGTTATGGAAGGCGATGATTTTGGTTTTGTACGGGCTGTAACGCGTGTTGGCGTAAAGGCGCGCCAGCTTGAAGGCAGTTTCGTTGGCTTCGGTGCCGGAGTTCATAAACAGCACGCGCTCGGCGAAGGTGGCATCGATAAGTTTACGACCCAGGCGCAGCGCCGGCTCGTTGGTGAAAACGTTGCTGGTGTGCCACAGGGTTTCGCCCTGGGTTTTCAGCGCCTCCACCAGCGCAGGATGGCAATGGCCCAGCGCCGTCACCGCAATACCGCCCGCGAAATCAACGTACTCTTTGCCCTGCTGATCCCACACGCGGCTGCCCTTCCCTTTAACCGGGATAAACTCAGCCGGTGCATAAATCGGCAGGATCACTTCATCGAAAGTCGCGCGGGTAATTGCTGATTGTTCAGTTGCCATCTCATGCCCATCCATTTCATGTCACATTGATTGTGAAAATATAATCACAAAATATGCATAAAAAATCACAGCAAGGCAATAGATATTCAGCGATTGAGGAAATTCGCCAGCAGCGCGTGCCCCTGTTCGCTGAGGATGCTTTCCGGGTGGAACTGCACCCCTTCAAGATCCCATTCGCGATGGCGGATGCCCATGATCTCCCGCGTGTCGCTCCAGGCGGTGACCTCAAAACAGTCGGGCAGGGTCGGCGGGTCGATCACCAGCGAGTGGTAGCGCGTGACGGTCAGCGGATTATTCAGCCCGCTGAAGACGCCCATGCCGCTATGGGTCACGGGGGAGGTTTTGCCGTGCATCACCTGGGCGGCGCGCACGATGGTCGCCCCGAACGCCTGAGCAATCGCCTGGTGCCCCAGGCAGACGCCGAGGATCGGCAGCGTTCCGGCGTAGTGGCGGATAACGTCCAGCGAAATGCCGGACTCGGACGGCGTACACGGCCCCGGCGAAATCACGATTTTTTGCGGAGCCAGCGCCGCGATCTCGTCGAGGGTGATGTCATCGTTACGGCGGACAACCACCTCCGCTCCCAGCTCGCAAAAATACTGGTACAGGTTCCAGGTGAAGGAATCGTAGTTATCAATCAGCAGGATCATGGCGGCTCCAGGACAAAAAGGCCGCCCTATTCTACTCAGTTTCGCGCGCTTCGCTTACCACTTTGCTAAAGATGTCCGTCAGGGCGGTGAGATCCCCCGTCGCCCCGCTGCGGTTGGCCTCGGCCCAGGCGGCTGGGTCGATATCGTTCCAGCGCAGTAGATAACCGGCGTGGATCGCCAGCTGCTCGAAGAATACGCGCTGGGCGATGCCGTTAC
Organism: Enterobacter sp. 186315; assembly: GCF_053290175.1. NCBI lineage: Bacteria > Pseudomonadati > Pseudomonadota > Gammaproteobacteria > Enterobacterales > Enterobacteriaceae > Enterobacter > Enterobacter sp. 186315. The sequence continues at coordinate 28,260 of NZ_JBPTTK010000024.1, forward strand.
CGCTTATGAAGGGATGCAGCATATTGATTTCGCAGTAGTAATGGCTAATCCGCTCGATAAATTCCGCTTTCTCAAGACCTGCCAGATAGCGCTCGCTCTCCAGCTCCGCCATGATTTCATTGCCCACTTTTTCGATGTACTCGAAGTGGCAGAACGGAATGTCGCCTTTAGAAATATCGTCCGTGCGAAACTCACCCGCCTCTTTCATCTGATTGCGATAAAGATGGCGGTGAAGCTTGCTCAGATGCGGCAAACCGGGCGCCGATGGCCCAAGCTCCAGCGTGTCGATCTCGGGGTCAGAAGGACCTCGCCCTTTTTCAAGAAGACAGCTGGCCTCGAAATTCGCCTCTCGCTGCTGCTCCCAAAGACGCGTTTTTTGCCTGTCGGTCAGTTTTTTCACGTAATGCCTCCCTGAAATATCCGTTTGCCACAAGTATAAGCGGCAAAACGCGCTTTCGCAGGGAGGGTGCAACAGCGCGGGCAGAAGATACCCGCGCGGGGGGAGTTACGGCAGGACTTTCGCGGAGAGGATCACAACCGGTTTTGACGGCACGTTCTGGTACGGGCCGACGTCGTGGGTTGGGACCTGAGAAATCTTGTCAGCCACGTCCATGCCTTTCACAATTTTACCGAACACCGCATAGCCGAAGTCGCGCTGGCCGTGGTCGAGGAAGGCGTTGTCCGCTACGTTCAGGAAGAACTGGCTGGTCGCGCTGTCTTTATCCGCAGTGCGCGCCATTGAGATGGTGCCACGGGTGTTCAGCAGGCCGTTGTCCGCTTCGTTTTTGATTGGCGGGTTAGGCTGTTTCTGCTGCATCTGCTCGGTGAAGCCGCCGCCCTGCACCATGAACCCTGGGATCACGCGGTGGAAGGTGGTGTTGTTATAGAAGCCGCTGTTCACGTAGTCGAGGAAGTTTTTCACAGAAACGGGAGCTTTCTGGCTATTCAGTTCCAGCTCAATATTCCCGGCGGAGGTGGTCAGCAGAACGTGAGGATCGCCTTTTGCTGCCAGCGCAGCAGGAGTGACGGCAGAAAGAGCAAACACAGCTGCGACAGCCGCCAGCGTTGATTTGAGCATGAGAATTCCTTAACAAAGCGCAGTAAAGAAGAGCGAGTGGCTTGATTCTAAAGAGCAGTATGGACCGAGGCCAGCCTTTTACCTAATTTTACGAAATTGAAACAGTTGTAACGACGCAAACGATTGGTTTTAGCCCCGCTTTATGTGATTTAGATCACACTAAACTCTGCAAATTGACGCGAAATTTTCCGAAAACGTTTAAATAGATCACGTACAAGTCTAAAATCTGCCCGCTCGAACGCAGTCAATGCGTTTTACTTTACTTTGAACAGGCCAGACATGACTAACAGCAACCGCATTAAGCTCACATGGATCAGCTTTTTCTCCTACGCCCTGACCGGCGCGTTGGTGATCGTCACCGGGATGGTGATGGGAAATATCGCAGACTACTTCCAGCTGCCCGTTTCCAGCATGAGTAACACCTTTACCTTCCTCAACGCCGGTATTCTGATCTCCATTTTCCTTAACGCCTGGCTGATGGAAATCGTCCCGCTGAAAACCCAGCTGCGCTTTGGCTTTGTGCTGATGGTCGCCGCCGTGGCGGGCCTGATGCTGAGCCACAGCATCGCCCTGTTCTCTGCCGCCATGTTCGTGCTCGGTCTGGTGAGCGGGATCACCATGTCGATCGGTACGTTCCTGATCACCCACATGTATGAAGGCCGCCAGCGCGGCGCGCGTCTGCTGTTCACCGACTCCTTCTTCAGCATGGCCGGGATGATCTTCCCGATGGTCGCCGCCGCGCTGCTGGCGCGCAGCATCGAGTGGTACTGGGTTTATGCCTGCATCGGTCTGGTGTACGTGGCAATCTTCATTCTGACCTTCGGCTGTGAGTTCCCGGTGCTGGGCAAAAAGGCGCAGACCGTTGCGGAGCCTGTGACGAAGGAAAAATGGGGGATCGGCGTACTGTTCCTCTCTATCGCGGCGCTGTGCTACATCCTCGGTCAGCTGGGCTTTATCTCCTGGGTGCCGGAATACGCGAAAGGTCTGGGTATGAGCCTGAACGACGCGGGCCAGCTGGTGAGCGATTTCTGGATGTCGTACATGTTCGGCATGTGGGCGTTTAGCTTTATTCTGCGTTTCTTCGACCTTCAGCGCATTCTGACCGTGCTGGCGGGTCTGGCGACGGTATTGATGTACCTGTTTATCAACGGTTCGCCGGAGCATATGCCGTGGTTCATTCTGACCCTGGGCTTCTTCTCCAGCGCGATCTACACCTCAATCATCACCCTGGGTTCGCTGCAAACCAAAGTGGCGTCACCGAAGCTGGTGAACTTCGTCCTGACCTGCGGCACCATCGGCACCATGCTGACCTTCGTGGTGACCGGCCCGATCGTAGCGCACAGCGGCCCGCTGGCGGCGCTGCACACCGCTAACGGCCTGTACGCCGTGGTGTTCATCATGTGCTTCGTTCTGGGCTTCGTGACCCGCCACCGCCAGCACAACGTGGCGGCGACCTCTCACTAATCCCCACGCCCCTTTGCGCTATGCAGAGGGGCTGTTTCTGGCAAAGCTAATCTCTTCTCCTCCGCTGTCCATCTGGATCCACGTCTGCGCCAGCTGCGTGGTCGCAATAATCCGCCCCTGACGAATCGACCAGCGCACCGGCACCTGGCAGCGCACCGCTTCAAATCCGCTCTCCGCAGGCAGAATAATCAGGTTCGCCGGGTTGCCCTGCTCAATGCCGTAATCGCTCAGGCCAAAGGTGCGGGCGCTGTTGTGGGTGATCAGGTTTAGCCCGCTGTCGATTTGCGGATAGCCCATCATCTGGCAGACGTGCAGCCCCATATGCAGCACCTGAAGCATGTTTCCGGTGCCGAGCGGATACCACGGGTCGAAGACGTCATCGTGCCCGAAGCAGACGTTAATGCCCGCCTCCTGCAACTCCTTGACCCGCGTAATGCCCCTGCGCTTCGGATAGTCGTCAAAGCGCCCCTGAAGGTGGATATTCACCAGCGGGTTGGCGACAAAGTTAATGCCGGACATCTTCAGCAGGCGGAACAGGCGCGAGGTGTAGGCGCCGTTGTAAGAGTGCATCGCGGTAGTGTGGCTGGCGGTCACGCGCGGGCCGATCCCCGCCTCATAGGCCAGCGTGGCGACCGTTTCGACAAAGCGCGACTGTTCGTCGTCGATCTCATCGCAGTGGATATCCAGCGGACGGTCGTACTTCTTCGCCAGCTCAAAGGCGATGTGCAGCGACTGCACGCCGTATTCGCGGGTGAATTCGAAATGCGGGATCGCACCGACCACGTCCGCGCCCAGCTTGAGCGCCTCTTCCAGCAGGGCCGCGCCGTTCGGATAAGAGAGAATCCCCTCCTGCGGGAAGGCGACGATTTGCAGCGTCACCCAGGGCGCGACCTCCTGTTTGACTTCAAGCATCGCTTTTAGCGCGGTGAGCGTCGGGTCGGAAACGTCCACGTGCGTGCGCACAAACTGAATGCCGTTGGCGATCTGCCACTTCAGCGTCTTCCAGGCGCGGGCCTTGACGTCTTCATGACTGAGCAGCGCCTTGCGCTCCGCCCAGCGTTCAATGCCCTCAAACAGCGTCCCGGACTGGTTCCAGCTCGGCTCCCCGGCGGTCTGGGTGGTATCGAGGTGAATATGCGGCTCGATGAACGGCGGGATCGCCAGGCCGCCGCGGCCGTTTAAGACTTCATAGCTTTCAGCGTGGCCGTCATTCATCGGCGTGATGTCGCCAAAGCGGCCATTTTCAATCGCGATTTGCCATAGCCCTTCGCGACCCGGTAAGCGGACATTCTGAACGAGCCAAAGTGGTGCTGTAGACATATCTTCCCCCGAAAAACGCGGCTGCACTTTAGGAGTACGCGTTTTTAAAAAATAGCCATCTAATTTGTACACAAAATCGACGGCGACGAAAAGCGAGTGATTTCCAGAACTTATAAAAATCCTGACAAATCAGTCATATACCACCTAAGGAGTAGGCGAAGGCGTATTTGATTTGCATCAATAACCCCCCGTGCTGAATCGTTAAGGTAGGCAGTAATAGAAAAGAAATCGAGGCAAAAATGAGCAAAATCAGACTCGCCATTATCGGTAACGGCATGGTCGGCCACCGCTTTATTGAGGACCTTCTCGATAAAGCCGACGCTGCCCGGTTCGATATTACCGTGTTCTGTGAAGAACCCCGCAGGGCGTACGACCGTGTCCACCTCTCCTCCTACTTCTCCCACCACACCGCCGAAGAGCTTTCTCTGGTGCGCGAAGGGTTCTACGAGAAGCACGGCGTCAACGTGCTGGTGGGCGAACGCGCCATCACCATCAACCGCCAGGAAAAGGTGATCCACTCCAGCGCCGGACGCACGGTTTTTTACGACAAGCTGATTATGGCGACGGGCTCTTATCCGTGGATCCCGCCGATCAAGGGCTCTGAAACTCAGGATTGCTTCGTCTATCGTACCATCGAAGATCTCAAAGCGATCGAAAACTGCGCGCGTCGCAGCAAGCGCGGCGCGGTGGTTGGCGGCGGCCTGCTGGGTCTTGAAGCCGCAGGCGCGCTGAAAAACCTCGGCGTGGAAACCCACGTTATCGAATTTGCCCCGATGCTGATGGCAGAGCAGCTTGACCACATGGGTGGCGACCAGCTGCGCCGTAAAATCGAAAGCATGGGCGTGAAGGTTCACACCAGCAAAAACACCAAAGAGATCGTCCAGGAAGGCACCGAAGCGCGCAAAACCATGCGTTTTGCCGACGGCAGCGAGCTGGAGGTCGACTTTATCGTCTTCTCCACCGGTATTCGCCCGCGCGACAAGCTGGCCAACCAGTGCGGTCTGGCCGTGGCCCAGCGCGGCGGCATCATGATTAACGACGCCTGCCAGACCTCCGACCCGGATATCTACGCTATCGGCGAATGCGCCAGCTGGAACAACCGCGTCTACGGTCTGGTCGCCCCTGGCTACAAAATGGCGCAGGTCGCCGTTGACCATATCCTCGGCAGCGAAAACGTCTTCACCGGCGCGGACATGAGCGCCAAGCTGAAGCTGCTGGGCGTGGACGTGGGCGGTATCGGTGATGCGCACGGCCGCACCCCGAACGCCCGAAGCTATGTCTATCTCGACGAGAGCAAAGAGGTCTATAAACGCCTGATCGTCAGCCAGGACAACAAAACCCTGCTCGGCGCGGTGCTAGTCGGCGATACCAGCGACTACGGCAACCTGCTCCAGCTGGTGCTGAACGCCATCGAACTGCCGGAAAACCCGGACGCGCTGATCCTCCCGGCGCACGCCTCCAGCGGCAAGCCGTCCATCGGCGTGGATAAACTGCCGGACAGCGCCCAGATTTGCTCCTGCTTCGACGTCACTAAAGGAATGCTGATCTCCGCCATCAACAAGGGCTGTCACACCGTGGCGGCGCTGAAGGCGGAAACCAAAGCCGGGACCGGCTGCGGCGGCTGTATCCCGCTGGTCACGCAGGTGCTGAACGCCGAGCTGGCGAAACAGGGCATCGAAGTGAACAACAACCTGTGCGAGCACTTCTCCTACTCTCGCCAGGAGCTTTACCACCTGATCCGCGTGGAAGGGATCAAATCCTTCGACGAGCTGCTGGAAAAACACGGCCAGGGCTACGGCTGTGAAGTGTGTAAACCGACCGTCGGCTCCCTGCTGGCCTCCTGCTGGAACGAGTACGTGCTCAAGCCGGAACACACGCCGTTGCAGGACACCAACGACAACTTCCTGGCGAACATCCAGAAAGACGGCACCTACTCCGTCATTCCACGCTCCGCCGGCGGCGAAATCACCCCGGAAGGGCTGGTTGCCGTGGGCCGTATCGCCCGTGAATTTAATCTGTACACCAAAATCACCGGCTCCCAGCGCATCGGCCTGTTCGGCGCGCAGAAAGACGACCTGCCGGAAATCTGGCGTCAGCTGATTGAGGCGGGCTTCGAAACCGGCCACGCGTATGCCAAAGCGCTGCGTATGGCGAAAACCTGCGTGGGCAGCACCTGGTGCCGCTACGGCGTGGGCGACAGCGTGGGCTTCGGCGTGGAGCTGGAAAACCGCTACAAAGGCATCCGTACCCCGCACAAAATGAAGTTTGGCGTGTCCGGCTGTACCCGCGAATGTGCGGAAGCGCAGGGGAAAGACGTGGGCATCATCGCCACCGAAAAAGGCTGGAACCTGTACGTGTGCGGTAACGGCGGGATGAAACCACGCCACGCCGACCTGCTGGCCGCCGACCTCGATCGCGATACGCTGATTCAGTATCTTGACCGCTTCATGATGTTCTACATCCGTACCGCCGACAAGCTGACCCGTACCGCCTCTTGGCTGGACAATCTGGAAGGCGGCATCGACTACCTGAAGTCGGTCATCATCGACGACAAGCTGGGCCTGAACGCCCATCTGGAAGAAGAGATGGCCCGCCTGCGCGACGCGGTGATTTGTGAGTGGACCGAAACCGTGAACACTCCGGCGGCGCAAACCCGCTTCAGACACTTTATCAACAGCGACCAGCGCGACCCGAACGTGCAGGTTGTGCCTGAGCGCGAGCAGCATCGTCCGGCAACGCCGTATGAACGTATTCCGGTGACTCTGGTGGAGGAAAACGCATGAGCCAGTGGGTGAATATCTGCAACATTAACGACATCCTGCCCGCCACCGGCGTCTGTGCGCTGCTGGGCAACGAGCAGGTCGCGATTTTCCGTCCTCGCCACGACGAACAGGTTTTTGCCATCAGCAATATTGACCCGTTCTTTGAGGCCAGCGTGCTGTCGCGTGGGCTGATTGCGGAACATCAGGGCGAGCTATGGGTGGCCAGCCCATTGAAAAAGCAGCGTTTTAGCTTAACCGACGGGCGCTGCCTGGAAGACGCCAGCGTGTCCGTGAAGCACTACGACGCCCGCGTGAAGGACGGCCAGGTGCAGCTGAGAGGCTAGCCCCCGCCTTATCAATATGAAAGGCTTATGACCCCTTATGGGTAACGGCAGGAAAAACCGTATGTTCTGTACATTTCCTGCTGTTATCCTGACGTCAATTCTTCTCCCCCGCCATGAATGCTGTGAGGTAAAGCCGTGGATCACCTGCCGATTTTCTGTCAATTACGCCATCGCGACTGCCTGCTCGTAGGCGGCGGCGACGTGGCTGAACGTAAAGCGCGTCTGCTGTTAGAGGCTGGCGCGCGGCTCACGGTAAACGCCCTCGCCTTCGCCCCGCAGTTTGAGGTCTGGGCGCAGGAAGGCATGTTGACCCTGGCGAAGGGCGAATTTAACGAAGCGCTGCTGGATACCTGCTGGCTGACCATCGCCGCCACCGACGATGACGCCGTGAACCAGCGCGTCAGCGACGCCTGCGAAGCGCGCCGCATCTTCTGTAACGTGGTGGACGCGCCGAAAGAGGCCAGCTTTATCATGCCGTCGATTATCGACCGTTCCCCGCTGATGGTGGCGGTGTCCTCCGGCGGCCGCTCCCCGGTGCTGGCGCGCCTGCTGCGTGAAAAGCTGGAGGCGATCCTGCCCCAGCACCTCGGCCAGGTGGCAAGCTACGCCGGGCAGCTGCGCGCGCGGGTGAAGCAAACCTTCGCCACCGTGGGGGAACGTCGTCGCTTCTGGGAAAAATTCTTCGTGAACGACAGGCTGGCGCAGTCGCTGGCGAATCAGGATCGCCGCGCCGTCGAAGAAACCACCGAACAGCTGCTGGCTGAACCGCTGGAGCATCGCGGCGAGGTGGTGCTGGTGGGTGCCGGGCCGGGCGACGCGGGGTTACTGACGCTTAAAGGGCTTCAGCAGATCCAGCAGGCGGATATCGTGGTGTATGACCGTCTGGTGTCCGATGACATCATGAACCTGGTGCGCCGCGACGCGGATCGCGTCTTCGTGGGCAAACGCGCGGGCTACCACTGCGTGCCGCAGGAGGAGATCAACCAGATCCTGCTGCGCGAAGCGCAAAAAGGGAAACGCGTGGTGCGCCTTAAGGGCGGCGATCCCTTTATCTTTGGCCGCGGCGGCGAGGAGCTGGAAACCCTGTGCAACGCGGGCATTCCGTTCTCCGTAGTGCCGGGCATTACCGCCGCGTCCGGCTGTTCAGCCTACGCCGGTATTCCTCTTACTCATCGCGATTACGCCCAGAGCGTACGTCTGGTCACAGGCCATCTGAAAACCGGTCGCGAACTGGACTGGCACAATCTGGCCGCGGAAAAGCAGACCCTGGTGTTTTATATGGGGCTGAATCAGGCGGCGACCATTCAGGCCAAGCTGCTGGAGCACGGCATGGAAGAAACCATGCCGGTGGCGCTGGTGGAAAACGGCACCGCCGTGACGCAGCGCGTGGTGGACGGCGTGCTGACGGAGCTTGGCGAGCTGGCGCAGCAGGTTGAAAGCCCGGCGCTGATTATCGTCGGCCGCGTGGTTGAACTGCGTGAAAAGCTGAACTGGTTCTCCCATCACTAACGCACACTATCCCTTCCCGGAGTAGTCCTTAACCGGACTACTCCCCCGCACCACTCGCCGATAACATACCGCTCGCAAAAATGGAGCTTTTCCATTTATTCCCTCGTGTTTCACCGTAAATGTCGAATTTCATTACAAGGAATGAGTATGTTCAAACTGGCAAAAGCCGCCGTTCTGGTCGGCGTATTAACCACCCTGACTGCCTGCACCGGTCGCGTAGAGAACACCAAAAACAACTGTAGCTACGACTACCTGCTGCACCCGGCGATCTCTATTTCCAAGATCATCGGTGGCTGCGGCCCGGCGGCTCAGCAGTAAGCGATTTTCAGGCGTAAAAAAACCGGGGATTTCCCGGTTTTTTTGTATCGGTTTTTTGTCGGGTGGCGGCTGCGCCTTACCCGACCTACACGATCCCGTAGGCCGGGTAAGCGTTAGCGCCACCCGGCAAAGCAGGGTTAAGGTTTACCTACAAACCCAATCGCTTCGTACACCGCTTTCAGCGTTTCAGACGCGCGTGCGCTGGCTTTATCCGCGCCGTCTTTCATCACTTTTTGCAGGAAGGCTTCGTCGTTACGGAAGCGGTTATAACGCTCCTGCAAGTCGGTCAGCATGCCGGAAACGGCTTCCGCCACTTCCCCTTTCAGGTGACCATACATCTTGCCTTCGAAGTGCTGCTCCAGCTCAGGAATGGTACGGCCCGTTACGCCAGAGAGAATGTCCAGCAGGTTAGACACGCCCGCTTTGTTCTGCACGTCGTAGCGCACCACCGGCGGCTCGTCGGAGTCCGTCACCGCGCGCTTGAGCTTTTTCACCACCGATTTTGGATCTTCCAGCAGGCCGATCACGTTGTTGCGGTTATCGTCTGACTTGGACATCTTCTTGGTAGGCTCCAGCAGCGACATGACGCGCGCGCCGGATTTCGGAATGAACGGCTCAGGCACTTTGAACACGTCGCCGTAAATCGCGTTGAAGCGCTGGGCGATATCGCGGCTCAGCTCCAGGTGCTGCTTCTGGTCTTCACCCACGGGAACCTGGTTGGTCTGATACAGCAGGATGTCCGCCGCCATCAGCACCGGATAGTCAAACAGACCGGCGTTGATGTTTTCAGAGTAGCGCGCGGATTTATCCTTGAACTGGGTCATACGGCTCAGCTCGCCGAAATAGGTGTAGCAGTTCAGCGCCCAGCCAAGCTGTGCGTGTTCCGGCACGTGAGACTGCACGAAGATGGTGCTCTTTTCCGGGTCGATGCCGCAGGCCAGATAGAGCGCCAGCGTATCCAGCGTGGCCTTGCGCAGCTTCTCAGGATCCTGACGTGCGGTGATGGCATGAAGATCCACGATGCAGTAGATGCAATGGTAGTCATCCTGCATGTTGACCCACTGACGCAGCGCACCCATGTAGTTACCAATGGTCAGTTCACCTGAAGGCTGTGCGCCACTAAAAACGATGGGCTTAGTCATTTTTCAATTCCTGATTTTCACTGTGCGAAAGCCCGAGGACGGGCAAAATATCGTTGAAGCGATCGAACACGACGTCCGGCTCACTGACCGTAATGGCTTCACCGTAGTTGTAGCCATAGGTTAATCCCACGCTAGGACAGCCTGCCGCTTTGGCGGCCAGAATATCATTGCGGGAATCACCGACAAAGAGCAGCTCCGCAGGCGTTAAGGATAATTTTCCTGCCACCAGCAGTAGCGGTTCCGGATGCGGCTTTTTATTCTGCACGTCATCGCCGCCGACAATCACCGAGAAGAATTTAGCGATACCGAGCGCGTCCAGCAGCGGCGCCACAAACGGCGTCGGCTTGTTGGTCACCAGCCCCAGCGGAATGCCTTTGGCATGCAGCGCGCTCAGTGTGTCGGCAACCTCCGGAAACAGGAAGCTGCCCTCTTCTACGGTCTCTGCGTAGTAACGGTCAAACAGCTTACGCAGAATACGCAGCTGCTCGTCCTGCGGGATATCCGCGTGATCCACGCTCGGCTTGCCCTGCGCGGAACGCTGCACCGCACGCTCCTGGCGCGCCCAGGTCAGCGCGCGCTCCATCAGCACATCCGCACCGTTACCGATCCACGTGACGACGCGCTCTTCGCCCGCCACCGGGAGTTCAAGAGCGTACAGCGCCCGATCGACCGCGCTGCTTAAGCCCGGCGCGCTGTCCACCAGCGTGCCGTCAAGGTCGAATGCGACGCCCCGAATTGCCTGAAATTTATCCATGACTTACCTTTGCCAGTTCACTGCGCATTTCATCAATCACTTTCTTGTAATCCGGCTGGTCGAAGATAGCCGAGCCGGCGACAAACATGTCTGCACCCGCCGCCGCAATCTCACCAATGTTGCTCACCTTCACGCCGCCATCCACCTCCAGACGAATGTCGTAGCCCGACTCGTCGATACGGCGGCGAACTTCACGCAGTTTATCGAGCGTGTGCGGAATGAACGACTGGCCGCCAAAGCCCGGGTTTACGGACATCAGCAGGATCACGTCGAGCTTGTCCATCACGTAATCGAGGTAGCTCAGCGGCGTGGCCGGGTTGAACACCAGACCCGCTTTACAGCCGTGCTCTTTGATGAGCTGTAAGGTGCGATCCACATGCTCGGAGGCTTCAGGATGGAAGGTAATGATGCTGGCACCCGCCGCGGCAAAATCCGGCACGATGCGATCGACGGGTTTCACCATCAGGTGCACGTCGATCGGGGCGGTAATGCCGTAGTTGCGCAGCGCTTTGAGCACCATCGGGCCGATGGTCAGATTGGGAACGTAGTGGTTATCCATAACGTCGAAATGGACGACATCCGCACCCGCGGCCAGCGCGTTCGCGGTGTCTTCACCCAGGCGGGCAAAATCGGCCGACAGAATTGAGGGGGCAATCAAAAACTGTTTCATCCGCATCTCCTTGAAATGTGTTTACCGGCGGGCAAAACGGCTCAGGGTCGATAAAGAGCCAGAAGTTCGTCCACCTTTTTACGTGTGCCGCCGTTGCTGCTGATGCTGCGCCGTACTTTGACCTGGAAATGCTCCGCGGCCTTGTACCATTCGCGCGTGTCCGGCGTATCGTGATTCGAAATTAACACTGGAATTCTTTTGCTGACCAGCTTTTCCGCCATTTCCGCCAGCCGTGCCTGCTCGGCAGGGCTGAAGCTGTTGGTGTGATAGGCGGTAAAGTTCGCCGTCGCAGACAGCGGCGCGTAGGGCGGGTCACAGTAGACCACCGAGCTGGCGTCTGCTTTGTCCATACACTCTTCATAGGAGAGGCAAAGGAACTCGGCGTTCTGCGCTTTCTCTGCAAAATGGTACAGCTCGGCCTGCGGGAAATACGGGCGCTTGTAGCGGCCAAAAGGCACGTTGAACTCGCCGCGCAGGTTATACCGACACAGGCCATTGTAGCCATGACGGTTGAGATAGAGGAACAGCAGCGCGCGACGGAACGGATCCTGGCTCTGGTTGAACTCGGTGCGCAGTCGGTAGTAAACGTCCGGATCGTTGTGCTCTGGCGTAAACAGCTTGCGCGCCTCGTCGACATACTCGTCGGTACGCAGCTTTACGATGGTGTAGAGGCTAATAAGATCGCTGTTGATATCCGCAAGGATATAACGAGAAAAATCGGTATTCAGGAATACCGATCCAGCGCCTACGAAAGGCTCGATAAGACACTCGCCCTTTGGCAGGTGCTTTTTAATATCATCGAGCAGGGGGTATTTCCCCCCTGCCCATTTAAGGAAAGCGCGATTTTTTTTCATGCTGACTAACTGATTACACCTTCTCCGGCTGTGGAGAAAGCTCCGACAGCATCCTGCGCTTTAAACATTACTTCAGGTCGGCCTGAACCTGATGAATCGGCTTCGCCCACGGGTTTTTCGCCTGAACATCCGCTGGCAGCGCCGCTACGGCACGCTTCGCTTCGTCTTTAGAGGCATACACACCGCTGACCAGCACATACCACGGCTGCCCGTTACGGGTCGTCTGATAGACCACGTAGTTTTTCAGGTTCGACTTCTTCGCCCAACCGTTGAGGTTGTCGTAGTTAGACGAGCTGCTGAGTTGCAGGGTGTAGTTGCTGGATGGCGCAGATTTCAGAGAACCGACGTTACCCGCCGATTTACCTGACGCCGCACCGGATGCCGCTGCGGTTGCAGCAGGCGCTGAGGTTGTCGCCGCAGGTGCCGTTGTGGTCGGAGCCGCAGTGGTCGCCGTTGCTTTCGGTGCTGCCGTCGCGGCTGGCGCTTTCACAGGCTCTTTCGCTGCTGCGGTTTCAGTGCGTTTCGGCTGCGTGACCGGTTTTGATTCTGGCGCTTTCACTACCGCTTGCGGTTTGGTTTCACGCTTCGGCTCAATCACGGCCTGCTTACGCTCCTGCTTAGGCGCAGCCTGCGTATTGTGCGGCTTCGTTTCCGTCGCAGCAGTTTGCTGCTGCGCGTTGCCGCCACGAATCGGCGCCACGGTTGCAGGTTCGGTTGGCAGCGTAGAGCTCGCGACGGCAGTGTTGACCTGCTCCTGGCTCTGCGGCTGGGTCAGCGCGTTATTCAGGTCACCCTGCACTTCCACACGCTGCTGGCCGTCTGGCGTCGCTGGCGTCTGACCCTGGGTCGGGGTAGAAGAGACTGGCGGCAGAGAGATATCCTGCGGCGAGTTAGGGTTACCGGCGGTCTGCTCTGCGGAGGTGGTGCCCGGCGCTGGCTGCGCACCGTTCGCCTGGTCAGCGGCATCGTTGCCGGACAGGTTAATGCTTTTCTCAGCAGACGCGGTCTGTGACGAGGAATCTGTAGACGGTGCTTTCAGCGCGGAACCGATGCCGATAATCAGCAGCAGCAGAACAAACACGCCCAGGCCCATCATGATGTACTGGCGGGAAGCCGGTTTAGCCGCCGCTTTTTTACGCTTACGCGGGCGACGCTCTACGACAGGCTCTTCGTCCATTGAATCTTCTTCGGACTCATAATCCTCTTCTCGCTCATCGCGCACGTTACGGCTGCGCGCAGGGCGACGATCGTCTGCGTCCACTTCAACCTCGTCAAAGTTGATATGCGGCTCGTTATCACGTTCTGAAGATTGACGAGAACGACCAGTGCGACGATCGCTGGGATCGGGTTTCAGCTCGTCTTCTGGTTTGAATTCATCCATTTAACACCCCACTCAAAGGCTTATGCCAACGACTTTGCATTTCACCTGAAGCTAAACGACCACGTTTAACGGTGGCCTGACCTTTCTAGTTGTTACGCCTGCTGACAATCAGCGATAGCGCCAAGAACGACATCGTGCGGAACTCCGCCGCGCACTTCACTCTTCCCTATTGCAAGCGGGAGTACGAGTCGCATCTCACCTGCCAATACTTTCTTATCACGCATCATGTGGGGTAAATACGCGTGTGCAGACATTTCCTGCGGCCCGGTCACCGGCAAGCCAGCGCGCTCAAGCAGCGTGATAATGCGCTGGGTCTCTTCCGGGGTGAACTGGCCAAGACGTTCAGATGTACGCGCAGCCATCACCATACCGGCGGCAACCGCTTCGCCGTGAAGCCAGTTGCCATAACCCATTTCGGCTTCAATGGCGTGACCAAACGTATGCCCCAGATTCAGTAAAGCACGTAAGCCGGTTTCACGCTCGTCTGCGGCAACCACTTCTGCCTTCAGTTCACAACAACGGCGAATGCAGTACGCCAGCGCAGGCTCGTCAAGACGCAGCAACGCATCGATATTCTCTTCCAGCCACTGGAAGAATTCACCGTCGAGAATGATGCCGTATTTGATGACTTCTGCAAGACCAGAAGCCAGCTCGCGTTTTGGCAAGGTTTTCAGACAGTCGAGATCCACCACCACCGAAGCGGGCTGGTAGAACGCGCCAATCATGTTTTTGCCAAGCGGATGGTTGACGGCAGTTTTGCCACCAACAGAGGAGTCGACCTGCGACAACAGCGTGGTCGGGATCTGAATAAAGCGAACGCCACGCTGGTAACTCGCGGCCGCAAAACCCGTCAGATCGCCGACAACACCGCCGCCGAGGGCAAGCAGCGTCGTATCGCGACCATGAGGTTTTTGCAGTAATGCGGTAAAGACGGTATCGAGCACCGCCAGGCTTTTATACTGCTCGCCATCGGGAAGAATCACACTGTCAACTTTCACGCCCGCCTGTTCAAGCAGGTGGCGAACGCGATCGAGGTAAAGCGGAGCCAATGTCTCGTTGGTGACCAGCATCGCCTGATCACCCGCTTTCAGTGGTAAGAAGGAAGCTGGGTCGTTAAACAAACCAGCCGCGATGGTGATAGGGTAACTACGATCCCCGAGAGTAACGGTAATCCTCTCCATGACGCGACATCCACCTTTATTACTTTTACCCGCAGGCGAGTGTATTTTAAGCCAGAATCAGTTGCTTTCCAGCATATGAATAATCTGGTTTGCAACCACTTTAGCGCTCTGATCGTCGGTACGAATGGTCACATCAGCAATCTCTTCGTACAGAGGATTGCGTTCACCGGCCAGGGCTTCCAGAACCTCGCGCGGAGGCGTTTCAACCTGCAATAACGGGCGTTTTTTATCACGCTGCGTACGGGCAAGCTGTTTTTCGATGGTCGTTTCGAGATAGACCACCACGCCACGGGCGGAAAGACGGTTGCGGGTTTCGCGAGATTTTACGGAGCCGCCGCCTGTCGCCAGAACGATGCCCTGTTTTTCCGTGAGTTCGTTGATCACTTTTTCTTCTCGGTCACGGAAACCTTCTTCGCCTTCTACGTCGAAGACCCAGCCCACATCAGCTCCGGTTCGTTTCTCAATCTCTTGATCAGAATCGTAAAATTCCATATTGAGTTGTTGAGCTAACTGACGCCCAATAGTGCTTTTGCCGGCACCCATAGGCCCAACCAGAAAGATATTGCGTTTCTCTGCCATTTTTTCGGTACTACTAAGACTATTCGTTAATGGTAATCCCCGCTTCGCAGACACCCGGCGTAGCAGGACATGAACTGAAACCTCATATGCAATTGAGCGAGAGTCAGACTAAAAATTATCTCAATACTCCGGCTTGTTTGGCAACTGATTAAATCACCGCGCCAGGTGCATAGGGCAATAACACGCAAGTCCAACTCAAATCGGTACTCCTTGTATGCTAATTCATGTCCCACGTCAAACATCTGCAACAAACTGAATGCAAAATCATTGCGGGGATCGTTACCCATTATTGAACGCTGACCAGACGCGGCGTGATAAACACCACCAGCTCGCGCTTTTCATTATCTTTTCCGTTATGGCGAAAAAGTTGCCCGAGCCAGGGGATTTTTCCAAGCCCCGGCACGCTGTCGCTCCCGGTTTTGTTTTTCTGCGAGAAAATACCGCCCAGCGCCAGCGTTTCCCCACTCTTTACCTCAACCTGCGTCTGTATCTCCTGCTTATCTATCGCCAGCGTTTCGCCGTCGGCCTGCTTTAATACCTGCCCCGGCATGTTTTCGCTGATGTGTAACTTCAGCCGCACGCGCCCGCCCGGTAACACCACGGGCGTCACCTCCATGCCGAGCACCGCCTCTTTAAATTCCACAGACGTAGAACCGCTTTCGCCGCTGGAGACCTGATACGGAATTTCGCTCCCCTGCTTGATGCTGGCGGGCTGCATGTGCGAGGCGAGCAGGCGCGGGCTGGCAATGATCTCCACCTGCTGTTTTTGCTCCAGCGCCGACAGCTCCAGATCGAGCAGCCTGCCGTTGATCCGCCCGATGTTAAAACCGACATGCGTCGTCGCCTGTAGCGCCGACAGCCCGGCGCTCAGGGTGCTCGCCTGCCCCACGCTGCCGCCCTGCGCTGCCCCGGCGAGATTCCACTTCACACCCAGCTCGCGCAGGCTTTTCTCGGTGATGGTGACGATATGCGCCGCCAGCTCGACCTGCTCAACGGGGATATCCATCTGCGTCGCCCAGTGCTGTAGGGCATCAAGCACCGCCTTGTTATCCCGCGCCAGCAGGCGATTGGTGCGCTTATCCACCGACAAACTGCCTTTTGGACTGAGAAGCTTCTCGGCCGCCTTTTGCAGTTCACCGGCATCCGCCCACGAGAGCGCAATACTTCGCGATATCAACGGCGCCTCCAGCCGCCGCTTCTCCTGCTCCTGCGCTTTACGCGTCTGCTGCTCACGCTGCCACGCCGCCGTGTGGACGTAAAAAATCCCGCGATCCTCGTGCACCACCAGCCCGGCGCTGGCGATCACCGTTTGAAGCGCCTGCCGCCAGGGGACGCGGGTAAGATTGAGCGAGAGCGAGCCTTTGACGTCCGGCGACACCACCAGATTGCGCCCCTCCTGCGAGGCAAGCGTCTGGAGCACCTGAACCACGGGCACGTCATCCACCACCAGCGTGACCGGCTTTGGCGCGGCGCCCCGGGCCAGGCTGCTGAGCAGGATCAGTAAAAGCGTCATCCCTGTTTTCATTCTTCGTTCCTTGTCGTTGCCATCGCCACTGCGTCGGCTCACAGGCCTTATCCAGCGTGACGATCAGTTCCTTTTCATTCACAGACACCACCTGCCAGCCTGTCGGCAGGGCATCTCCCGCTTTCACGCGATGCCAGCGCTTTTGCCCGTCCAGCAAAAGACCGACCTGGTTAATCGTGCCCTGATACCGCCACTGCGCCAGTTGCCTGCTCGCGCAGCGGTCTTCCGGCGGCTGAAAGGGATCGCGCATCCCGGTCAGCATCAATACGGAGCACAGGATCAAACGGCGCAAATTACCGTGCATGGGGCAGCTCCAGCTGAAGATTCAACCGCAGCCGCGCGCCGTGCGGGTGGATGTCAAACTCCCCCACGACGGCCTCCCGCTGTGCCAGCCGGGCAAAAACCACCGGGATCTGCGCCCAGTCCGCCTCCAGCGTCAGCGCGCCACCGCCCCCGGCGGGCTTCCAGTGAACCAGCCGCGTGCCGCTGCCCTGAAAATCCAGCGGTGAAAAAGGCGCTTTTATCTGCGGCGCGTCTGGCGTTACGACCGGAGGAAAGCGTCTGACCGCAGACCAGAGCGAAGAAGTCGCCTGCATTGCCTCAGCGCGCCGTGCTTCGAGCGCGACGTGCTGCCTCTGCACCGGCTTGACCAGCAGCCCCCAGCCAGCCAGCGCCATAATGCCCGCCAGCAGACCCGCAATGAGCGCACGCGTTCTGGCACGACTCGCGCACCAGCGTTCAACGAGAATATTCACCGTCTACCCCTGACTCTTAAGCCTGAAAGTGAACATCCACCGGCCTTGCTCATCCTGCTGCAACTCCCCTGCCGGCCCCGGCGTAAGCCCCGTCACCTGCGAGAGCGCACCCGCCATTTCCGTCAGGGCGGGCAGCGTGGCGGCGTACCCGGTGAGCGTCAGGGTGGACGCGTGATAGCGCAGCGCCGTGAGCCATGCCTGCGGCGGAAACGCCTGCGCCAGCGACACCAGCGCCGGTTGCCATAACGGCGTTGCGGGCGTTTGCGGCATCACAAGCGGCGTTTGCGGTGCCTGCTTCCGACGCGCGTCAAGCGCCTGCTGAACGGTGGCGATCGCCGTTAACTCCAGCTGTAGCGCACGCACGGCGAGCGTCTGGCTCGCGCGCAGGCCGAACGTCATCGCGAGGATCAGCACCAGCCATCCCGCCAGCAGAACGGCCCAGAAGCGTATGCACCGCGCCCGGCGCTGCGCTCGCCAGGGCAGAAGATTGACGCCGCTCATACGGGCATCTCGCTCATGGCCAGCGCCAGCGCAACGGTAAAGGCCGCGCCGCATTCCGGCAGCGGCGGCTGGCAGCGTGAAAGCAGCGCAAAGGGATCGCGGTCGTCATCGTCAAACAGGACGATATCGTCAGCAGAGAGCGCCAGCAGCGCCGCCAGCTCAGCAACATTGTCCGCTTCGCAGGTTAAGCGCCGCCCCCACTGGTGACGCATCGCCCAGAGCCACTGGTTTTTATCGCGCCAGGCAACGCACCGGGCCGGGGCGATGGACGGGAGTAAGCTCACCAGCGCGCCCGCATCCGGGGTGACGGCCACCAGCCGCAGACGCAGGGTTTCGGCGAGCGACAGCAGGGTAGCGACCTCTTTGTTTTGCGCGGCGGTGACGTGGTAAGCGTGGCTGAAGGTGTCCTGCGCGTAGTCGAAGCAGAGCGACTCCGGGGGCATCTCCAGCTCGCGCGCCAGCGCGGAGCTGACCCAACTCACCTGCTCGCTATCGCGCAGGGTCATCGCCGGGCGAGGCAGGGTCTTTTGCAGGGTGCGCGCCGCCGGGAAGGCGAGGAAAACCCGATGATGCAGCGGCAGCATCCGCCGCCAGCCGCGCAGGGCAACGACCAGCAGGTCGGGCTTAAGAATTTGCCCGTCGCGGATAATGCCTTCCGCCAGCGGAATCGACCACCAGCAGCGTAGCCCCCAGGCCAGCTTCTCTTTGGTGAGGGCGACGATCTGCACCCTATCTTGTTGAATATGAACGCCCGTATGCCAGGTTTTGAAAGCCATGAGTCACGATCTCCTTATCGACCATCGGGTTGACGGCTATATCAATGCATCAGGCTTGCCTTTATACTACCGCGCGATTGTTTATAAACTGCCCAAGTGGAACCAAATGGGAAATCTCCGGTGAAGTTCGTAAAGTATTTATTGATCCTTGCAGTCTGTTGCATTCTGCTGGGAGCAGGCTCGATTTATGGTTTGTACAAGTACATTGAGCCGCAGCTACCTGATGTCGCCACGCTTCGTGACGTTCGACTCCAGATCCCAATGCAGGTCTATAGCGCCGATGGCGAGCTGATAGCGCAATATGGCGAAAAGCGCCGTATCCCGTTGACCTTAAAACAGATCCCACCCGTGATGGTGAACGCCTTTATCGCCACCGAGGACAGCCGTTTCTACGAGCACCACGGTGTCGATCCGGTCGGTATTTTCCGCGCCGCCAGCGTGGCGCTGTTCTCCGGCCATGCGTCCCAGGGGGCGAGTACCATTACGCAGCAGCTCGCGCGTAACTTCTTCCTGAGCCCGGAAAAAACGCTGATGCGTAAGATCAAAGAGGTGTTCCTCGCGATCCGCATCGAGCAGCTGCTGAGCAAAGACGAGATCCTCGAGCTCTACCTCAACAAGATCTACCTCGGCTACCGCGCCTACGGCGTGGGGGCGGCGGCGCAGGTCTATTTCGGTAAGCCCGTCGAGCAGCTCACCTTAAGCGAGATGGCGACTATCGCCGGTCTGCCGAAAGCGCCTTCCACGTTCAACCCGCTCTACTCGCTCGATCGCGCCACGGCGCGTCGCAACGTGGTGCTGTCGCGTATGTTGAGCGAAGGCTACATCAGCCAGACCGAGTACGAGCAGGCGCGTAACGACGTGATTGACGCTAACTATCACGCCCCTGAAATCGCCTTCTCCGCGCCGTACCTCACGGAAATGGTGCGTCAGGATATGGTCAGCCGCTACGGTGAGACCGCCTATGAAGACGGCTATCGCATTTACACCACCATCACCCGCAAAGTGCAGCAGGCGGCGCAGCAGGCGGTACGCAATAACGTGATGGATTACGATATGCGTCACGGCTATCGCGGCCCGTCGAACGTGCTGTGGAAAGTGGGCGAAGGCGCGTGGGACAGCAAAAAAATCACCTCGACCCTGAAGTCGCTGCCGACCTACGGGCCGCTGTTGCCTGCGGCGGTGATAAGCGCGAGCCCGCAGGAAGCGGTAGTGATGCTGGCAGATGGCACCTCGGTGTCGCTGCGCATGGACGGCGTTCGCTGGGCGCGTCCGTACCGCTCTGACACCCTGCAAGGGCCAACGCCGCGTAAGGTCACCGACGCGATCCAGACCGGCGAGCAGATCTGGGTACGCCAGGTCGGCGACGCCTGGTGGCTGGCGCAGGTGCCGGACGTGAACTCCGCGCTGGTCTCCATCAACCCGCAAAACGGGGCGGTGATGGCGCTGGTGGGCGGCTTTGATTTCAACCAGAGCAAGTTTAACCGCGCCACCCAGGCGCTGCGCCAGGTGGGCTCGAACATCAAGCCGTTCCTCTACACCGCGGCGATGGACAAAGGGCTGACGCTCGCCAGCATTCTTAACGATGTACCGATTTCGCGCTGGGATGCGGGTGCGGGCTCAGACTGGCAGCCGAAAAACTCTCCGCCACAATACGCGGGGCCAATTCGTCTGCGTCAGGGTCTGGGGCAGTCGAAGAACGTGGTGATGGTACGCGCGATGCGTGCAATGGGCGTTGACTACGCGGCTGAATATTTGCAGCGTTTCGGCTTCCCGGCGCAGAACATCGTGCATACCGAATCGCTGGCGCTCGGCTCGGCCTCCTTTACGCCGTTGCAGGTGGCGCGCGGCTACTCGGTAATGGCCAACGGCGGCTTCCTGGTTGACCCGTACTACATCAGTAAAATCGAGAACGACCAGGGCGGCGTGCTGTTTGAAGCGAATCCGAAAATTGCCTGTGCCGAATGCGATATTCCGGTGATTTACGGCGATACGCCAAAATCCAACGTGCTTGAGAACAAGGACATGGAGGACGTTGCGATTTCCCAGGAGCAGCAGAACTCCACCGTGCCTCAGCCGCAGCTGGAGCAGGCGAATCAGGCGCTGGTCGCGCAGAGCGGCGCGCCGGAGTATGCACCGCATGTGATCAACACCCCGCTGTCGTTCCTGATCAAGAGCGCGCTGAACACCAACATCTTCGGCGAGCCGGGCTGGCAGGGCACGGGCTGGCGCGCAGGGCGTGATTTGCAGCGCCACGATATCGGCGGCAAAACCGGAACGACCAACAGCTCGAAAGATGCCTGGTTCTCGGGTTACGGTCCTGGCGTGGTGACTTCGGTCTGGATCGGCTTTGACGATCACCGCCGTGATTTAGGCCGCACCACGGCGTCTGGCGCGATTAAAGATCAGATTTCCGGTTACGAAGGCGGCGCGAAAAGTGCGCAACCGGCCTGGGATGCCTACATGAAAGCGGTGCTGGACGGCGTGCCTGAACAGCCGCTGACGCCACCGCCGGGTATTGTCACGGTCAATATCGATCGCAGCACCGGGCAGTTAGCCAACGGCGGCAATAGCCGTGCGGAGTATTTCATCGAAGGTACGCAGCCTACCACGCAGGCGGTGCAAGAGGTGGGTACGGAGCTGATTGATAACGGCGAAACGCACGAGCTGTTCTGATGGGCACAAAAAAGCCGGGTGGCGGCTTCGCCTGACCCGGCCTACAACGTCAACGCAAAACGGCAACGTCTGGTTGCCGTTTTTTATGGCCTACAAACGCCCCTGCCCTTTTAGCCACTCGCGCACCAGGAACAGCGCGCTCACGTTACGGGCTTCGTTAAAGTCTGGATCTTCCAGTAAATCCATCAGGTGGGCCAGCGGCCAGCGCACCTGCGGCAGCGGTTCCGGCTCGTCCCCTTCCAGCTTTTCTGGATAGAGATCTTCCGCCACCACGATATTCATTTTGCTGGAGAAATAAGAGGGCGCCATGCTGAGCTTTTTCAGGAACGACAGCTCGTTCGCCCCAAACCCGACCTCTTCTTTGAGCTCGCGGTTGGCGGCTTCAAACACGGTTTCGCCTGGGTCAATCAGCCCTTTTGAGAACCCAAGCTCATAAGATTCTGTTCCCACTGCATATTCGCGGATTAAAATCAGATGCTCGTCGATGATGGGTACAATCATCACCGCTTCGCGCGCAGAGGGGCGCATACGTTCATAAACGCGACGCACACCGTTGCTGAACTCCAGATCCACGCTCTCGACATTAAACAGGCGCGACTTGGCGACTGTTTCAACATTCAGAATGGTGGGTTTTTGTAATGGTTTGCTCATCTTGATGGGTCTTTACTGTGTGAACTGGGGTTATTGTGCGATACGCCGCACGGTTTGGGCAATGTCAATCGTTCTTTATTTACATTTTTGCAACGTTACGAGAATAAACTCTCATTTCAAAACAAAAGTCAAGAGGTTGAAATCTCTCCAGGAATTTGCTGATATCGCGCGTTGGCAGGCTTTGCTATCATCGTCGATTACTGGGATGCGCTTCAGAACGCTCAAGTTCGACTCCATACTTGCCGATAGCCAACCACAGACAACTCGAAGTATGACGGGTATACACCTGTAAGAAGATAAGTAAGATGGGGAAAGCATGAGCACCATTTTGATTTTTCTCGCTGCTATGCTGGCCTGCGCTTTGATTGCAGGGTGGGTATACAGGGGTCGCGCCCGGCGCCGATATCGGTTGCCCTTCCTGAACGCGTTTGCCGGTGCGAACACCCGTAAACTGTCGCCGGAAGAACGCAGCGCCGTTGAAAGCTACCTCGACACGCTAAACCGTTCGCAGCAGACGCCCGGGCCAACCGGCGCCAGCACTGCGCCCGTGTCCCTGACGCTTAACGCGCAGAGCGACACCGTCATTTGCGTCACGCGCTCGATTACCCGCTACGGTATCACCACCGACGATCCCAACAAGTGGCGTTACTATCTTGATTCCGTTGAAGTGCATCTTCCGCCGTTCTGGGAGCAGTATATCAACGACGAAAACAGCGTTGAGCTTATCCATACCGACTCTCTGCCGCTGGTGATCACCCTTAACGGACACACCCTGAACGAGTATGTTCAGGAAGCGCCGCGCTTTGCGCTGGAGCGCGCGAGTTCAACGCAGGCGTCTATTCGTGGCGAAGAGACTGAGCAGATTGAGCTGCTCAATATCCGTCAGGAAACGCACGAAGAGTACGCCCTGAGCCGCCCGGACGGCATCCGCGAGGCGGTGCTGATCGTCGCCGCCTTCCTGCTGTTCTTTATCTGCCTGCTCTCCCCGGACGTCTTCGTGCCCTGGCTGGCTGGCGGCGCGGTGCTGCTGCTGGCTGCGGGTCTGTGGGGGCTGTTTGCGCCACCGTCTAAAACCGCCCTGCGGGAAATCCACTGCCTGCGCGGCACGCCGAAGCGCTGGGGGTTGTTCGGTGAGAACGATCAGGAACATATCAACAATATCTCCCTCGGCATTATCGACCTGATTTACCCGCGCCACTGGCAGCCGTGGATCGCCCAGGATTTGGGTCATAAAACGGATATCGATATCTATCTCGACCGTCAGGTGGTGCGTCAGGGGCGGTATCTCTCCCTGCACGACGAGGTGAAGAACTTCCCGCTCCAGCACTGGCTGCGCAGCAGCGTGATCGCCGGAGGCGCTGCCGCCGTGCTGATAATGCTGATTTTCTTCGTGCCGCTCGATATGCCCATCAAATTCACCCTGTCGTGGATCAAAGGGGCGCAAACCGTCGAAGCCACCAGCGTAAAAGAGCTGGACGAGGCCGGCGTGCGGGTGGGCGATACGCTGCGCCTGAAAGGCACCGGGATGTGTAACATCCATGCGCCGGGCAGCTGGAACATGCGTCAAAACTCGCCGTTCGCCCCGTTTGACTGCTCGCAGATTATCTGGAACGACGCGCCGCCGCTGCCGCTGCCCGAGTCTGACGTGGTGGGTAAAGCCGCCGCCCTTAGCCAGGCGGTAAGCCGCCAGCTGCATCCGAAGGCGGATGATGATTCCCGCGTTAGCCCGGCCCTGCGTTCCGCCATTCAGAAATCCGGCATGATCCTGCTGGACGACTTCGGTGAAATCGTGCAGAAAACCCAGGATTTGTGCTCCGCACCGGACGAGTGCGTGCGCCTGAAGAACGCGCTGGTTAACCTCGGCAACAGCAAAGACTGGGAAGCGCTGGTGAAGCGCGCAAACGCGGGCAAGCTGGACGGCGTGAACGTGCTGCTGCGCCCGGTCAGCGCCGAATCTCTGGATAATCTGGTCACCACCTCCACCGCGCCGTTCGTGATGCGCGAAACCACCCGCGCCGCGCAGTCGCTGAACAGCCCGGCACCGGGCGGGTTTGTGATTGCCAGCGACGAGGGGAGCGACCTGGTCGATCAGCCGTATCCGCAGGTCGCGCTGTATGATTACCCGGCCCAGGAGCAGTGGGGCGAGTTCCAGCGTCTGGCGCAAATGCTGATGCAAACGCCGTTCAGCGCCGAAGGGATCGTTACGCGGATCGTGACCGACGCCAACGGCACGCGCCATATCGATCTGCACCGGATGCCGGACAGCGCGGGGCTGTGGCGCTACGTCGGCACTTCCCTGCTGATGATCGCCATGCTCGCCTGTATGCTCTGGAACGGCTATATGGCCGTGCGCCGCTACCAGCGCTCGCGCACGCGTCTGGCTGAGATCCAGCAATACTACGAAAACTGCCTCAATCCTAAGCTCATCTCCTCCCCGGAGAGCCTGATCGGATAACGTCACGGCGCGACAACTTATGCTACCCTGTCGCGCACGTAACTTCTGGCTAAAGAGTTCCCCTTATGCATCTTGATATCGCCTGGCAGGACGTGGATACCGTCCTGCTGGATATGGACGGCACGCTGCTCGATCTCGCCTTCGATAACTTTTTCTGGCAAACGCTGGTGCCTGAAACCTACGGCAAACAGCAGGGGATCTCCCCGGCAGAGGCGCAGGAATTCATCCGTTCGCAGTATAGCGCCGTGCAGCATACGCTAAACTGGTACTGTCTCGACTACTGGAGCGAGCGCCTCGGCCTGGATATTTGCGCCATGACCACTGCCCAGGGGCCGCGCGCCGTTTTGCGTGAAGACACCGTGCCGTTCCTGGACGCGCTGAAAGCCAGCGGCAAGCGCCGGATTTTGCTGACCAACGCGCACCCGCACAACCTGGCCGTGAAGCTGGAACACACCGGACTGGCATCACACCTTGATTTATTACTTTCTACCCACACATTTGGTTATCCGAAAGAAGATCAGCGGTTGTGGCACGCCGTGGCGGAAGAGACCGACTTACAGCCGGAAAGAACGCTGTTCATTGACGACAGCGAAGCGATTCTGGATTCTGCCGCCACCTTTGGCATTCGCTACTGCGTGGGCGTGACGAACCCTGATTCCGGCCTGGCTGAAAAAAGCTATCTGCGTCATCCGGGGCTGAACGACTATCGCCGGATGATCCCCTCACTCACCGTGAAGGAGTCGCCATGAAAGAAAAACCCTCCGACGGGGTAAGACTGGATAAATGGCTGTGGGCCGCCCGTTTTTACAAAACGCGCGCGCTTGCCCGGGAGATGATTGACGGCGGAAAAGTGCATTACAACGGCCAGCGCGGCAAGCCGAGCAAGCTGGTTGAGCTGAATGCCACGATAACCCTGCGTCAGGGCAACGATGAAAAAACGGTGGTGATCAAAGCCATTACCGAACAGCGAAGGCCCGCAACCGAAGCCGTTTTGCTCTATGAAGAAACGGTGGAAAGCGTCGAAAAACGCGAGAAGACGGCACTGGCACGCAAAATGAACGCGCTGACCATGCCGCACCCGGATCGGCGTCCGGATAAAAAAGAGCGCCGTGAACTGATGAAATTTAAACACGGTGAGAGCGACTAACCCCTCACCCGCACGAGAGACTATTATGGCCCAACACGACCAATTACACCGCTATCTGTTTGAACAATTCGCCGTGCGCGGCGAGCTGGTCACCGTGTCCGAGACCTGGAAACAGATCCTGGAAAACCACAACTACCCGCTGCCGGTAAAAACCCTGTTGGGCGAACTGCTGGTTGCCACCAGCCTGCTGACCGCGACGCTGAAGTTTGCCGGTGATATCACCGTGCAGTTGCAGGGTGACGGCCCGATGACGCTGGCGGTGATCAACGGGAATAACCAGCAGCAGATGCGCGGCGTGGCGCGCGTTCAGGGCGACGTGCCTGAAAACGCGGATCTGAAAACGCTGGTGGGCAATGGCTATCTGGTCATCACCATCTCCCCGGAAGAGGGCGAGCGTTATCAGGGCGTGGTCGGTCTGGAAGGCGACACCCTGGCGGCATGCCTGGAAGATTACTTCATGCGCTCCGAGCAGCTGCCGACGCGTCTGTTCATCCGCACCGGTGAAGTGGACGGCCAGCCGGCGGCGGGCGGTATGCTGTTGCAGGTTCTGCCAGCGCAGGACGCACAGACGAACGACTTCGAGCACCTGGCGACCCTGACCGAAACCGTTAAGGCCGAAGAGCTGTTCACCCTGTCCGCGACCGACGTGCTGTGGCGTCTGTATCACGAAGAAGAGGTGAC
Source organism: Enterobacter sp. 186315 (assembly GCF_053290175.1). Lineage (NCBI taxonomy): Bacteria > Pseudomonadati > Pseudomonadota > Gammaproteobacteria > Enterobacterales > Enterobacteriaceae > Enterobacter > Enterobacter sp. 186315. Next base: position 54,780 of record NZ_JBPTTK010000024.1, read on the forward strand.
GGTTTACGACCCGCAGGCGGTTGAGTTCAAATGCACCTGTTCCCGTGAGAGCTGCGCGGGCGCGCTGAAAACCCTGCCGGATGAAGAGATCGACAGCATCATGGCGGAAGACGGTGAAATTGATATGCACTGCGACTACTGCGGTACGCATTACGTGTTCAACGCGATGGATATCGCGGAGATCCGCAATAACGCCTCCCCGGCGGATCCGCAGGTTCATTAATTCCCTCGTGCCCTCCCCTTCCCGGGGAGGGCAAATCCCCCGTATTAGCTGAATCGTATTCACACTGTAACCCTTACGTAATTTTCCTACATGTATGCGATTACATTCACATTCCTTCCGATAAATTCACCGACAATTAACCTTTTAAGAACATTTTCCCCAACCAAAAAGCGATTCCTGCGATAATCTGCCCGCCCTGTGGCTGGAGTCGCAGCGTTTTCCGTTAGTAAGGGTTTTGTCCAGATACGTAAATCTATGAGCCCCGTCCCGGTTAACAACCTAAGAAAAACCCTACAATTTCAGGCAGTACATATTGGCTAAGGAGCAGTGACATGCGCGTTAAAGGTATAACCTCGCAAGATCTCAAGGCTTATGGCATTCACGACGTCCAGGAACTCGTTTACAACCCCGATTACGATACGCTGTATCAGGAGGAGCTCAATCCAGCACTGGAAGGATACGAGCGAGGTGTGTTGACGAATCTTGGTGCTATCGCCGTCGATACCGGTATCTTTACCGGCCGTTCGCCGAAAGATAAGTATATCGTCCGTGACGACACCACCCGCGACACGCTGTGGTGGTCAGACAAAGGCAAGGGCAAGAACGACAACAAGCCGCTCTCCCCTGACACCTGGCAGCATCTGAAAGGACTCGTCACCGAACAACTCTCCGGCAAGCGTCTGTTCATCATCGACGCCTTCTGCGGCGCTAACGCCGACACCCGTCTTTCCGTTCGTTTTATTACCGAAGTGGCCTGGCAGGCGCATTTCGTGAAGAACATGTTCATTCGCCCGACCGACGAAGAGCTTCAGGATTTCAGCCCTGACTTTATCGTGATGAACGGCGCGAAATGCACCAACCCGCAGTGGAAAGAGCAGGGCCTGAACTCCGAGAACTTCATCGCCTTTAACCTGACCGAGCGTATCCAGCTGATTGGCGGAACCTGGTACGGCGGAGAGATGAAAAAAGGGATGTTCTCGGTGATGAACTACCTGCTGCCGTTGCAGGGGATCGCCTCTATGCACTGCTCCGCGAACGTCGGCGAAAAAGGCGATGTTGCGGTCTTCTTTGGTCTTTCCGGTACGGGTAAAACCACGCTCTCCACCGATCCGAAACGCCGCCTGATTGGCGATGACGAACACGGCTGGGACGACGACGGCGTGTTTAACTTCGAAGGCGGCTGCTACGCGAAGACCATCCGTCTGTCCGAAGAGGCCGAGCCGGACATCTTCCACGCCATCCGCCGCGATGCGCTGCTGGAAAACGTCACCGTGCGCGCCGACGGCTCTATCGACTTCGACGATGCGTCGAAAACCGAAAACACCCGCGTTTCTTACCCGATCTACCACATCGACAACATTGTGAAGCCGGTGTCGAAAGCGGGTCACGCCACCAAGGTGATTTTCCTGACCGCCGACGCGTTCGGCGTGCTGCCGCCGGTGTCACGCCTGACCGCCAGCCAGACTCAGTACCACTTCCTGTCCGGCTTTACCGCCAAACTGGCGGGCACCGAGCGCGGCGTGACCGAGCCGACCCCAACCTTCTCCGCCTGCTTCGGCGCGGCCTTCCTGTCGCTGCACCCGACGCAGTACGCAGAAGTGCTGGTGAAACGTATGCAGGCATCGGGCGCGCAGGCCTATCTGGTGAACACCGGCTGGAACGGCACGGGGAAACGTATTTCGATCAAGGACACGCGCGCGATTATCGACGCGATTCTGGATGGTTCTCTGGACGACGCGGAAACCTTCACCCTGCCGATGTTTGACCTGGCGATCCCAACGGCGCTGCCGGGCGTAGATACCCGTATCCTCGACCCGCGCAATACCTACGGCTCACCGGAGCAGTGGCGTGAGAAAGCGGAAACGCTGGCGAAGCTGTTTATTGAGAACTTTGAGAAGTATACCGATACCCCGGCGGGCGCAGCGCTGGTGAGCGCGGGACCGAAGCTGTAACCCCTTCTCCCTCTCCCTGTGGGAGAGGGCCGGGGTGAGGGCATCAGGCCGCAGAGATCGCATTTAGTCGGGTGGCGGCTCCGCCTTACCCGACCTACGAAAAAGGGTGGCATTCGCCACCCTTTTTTACCCCTCTTTCACCTGCCCCCGCGTCACCGGCACCGGCAACCACGCGCGAATGCTCAAACCGCCCCGCTCGCTGGTACCAATCTCCAGCAACCCGTTATGGTTATCGACAATACGCTGCACAATCGCCAGCCCTAAGCCGGTTCCGCTGGTGCTGCGCGCGCTATCGCCGCGCACAAACGGCTGGAACAGATGCTTGCGCTGCTCGGGCTTGATGCCCGGACCGTCGTCTTCAACCTGGAACCAGGCGCGATTGAGCTCAGACCCGCTGCTGACCTTGATCCAGCCGTTGCCGTAACGCGCCGCGTTCACCACCATATTGGCGAGCGCGCGCTTGATAGAGAGCGGATGCATCCGCACCGGGATCTCACCCGCCTGAAGGTCGGTATCGATTTCACGTTCGTAGCCGCTTTCCGCCGCGACGACTTCCCCCAGCACCGCGTTCAGATCCGCCATCTCCATCGGCATCTCCTGCCCGGTACGCAGGTAGTCGATAAACTGCTCGATGATGGCGTTACACTCTTCGATGTCCTTGTTGATGGACTCGGCGAGATAACCGTCCTCTTCGCCCATCATCTCCGTCGCCAGGCGAATACGAGTCAGCGGGGTGCGCAGATCGTGACTGACGCCCGCCATCAGCAGGGTTCGGTCGTCCGCCAGCTGTTTTACACCGGCCGCCATATGGTTAAAGGCGCGGGTCACCGAACGCACTTCCGACGCGCCGTATTCGCGCAGCGGAGGCGGAATAATCCCTTTACCGACCTGAAGCGCCGCGTGCTCCAGGTCGACCAGCGGTCGGTTCTGAATGCGGATAAACAGCCACGCGCCGCCTATCGCCAGCAGCATGATCGCCAGGGTGTAACGGAACAGCGGCGAGAAGTCGCCCTGATGGATTTCGGTCAGCGGAACGCGCACCCAGATATTGGGTGACAGCCAGGTTTTCAGCCACACCACCGGCGAGCTTTTGTTGACCTCAACGCGCACTTCCGTCGGGCCGCCCAGCTGCTGCGCCATCTGCTGGCTGAGAAACTCGTAGTGCTGCGCCCAGCGCAGGCCTGCGTCTTCTGCCGCTTCGTTGGAATAGAGCGAAATGCCCAGCTCGCGGTAAATCTCACGGCGAAACGCCGGAGGCACCACCAGCTGCGTGCCGTCCTCCAGTTGCAGCTTATCGGTCATCAGCATACGGACTTCGTACGCCAGCACCTTATTAAACTGCTGGAGGCTCGGCAGGATCGCAAAGTTCAGCACCACCAGGTAGGTCGTCACCAGGCTGACGAACAGCAGGGTGACGATCAGTAACAGCGTGCGGGCAAACGAGCTTCGCGGCGAGAAGCGCATTCGCCTCATGCTTTAGAGCCGTCCGGGACAAAGACGTAGCCCAGACCCCAAACGGTCTGAATATAACGAGGATGCGCCGGATCTTCTTCCACCATGCGGCGCAGACGGGAGATCTGCACGTCGATGGAGCGTTCCATTGCGGAGTATTCGCGGCCACGCGCCAGGTTCATCAGCTTATCGCGGGAGAGCGGCTCGCGCGGGTGGCTGACCAGCGCCTTCAGTACCGCGAATTCACCGCTGGTGAGCGGCATAGGCTCGTCTTCACGGAACATCTCGCGGGTGCCGAGATTCAGCTTGAACTTACCGAAGGCGATAACGGCCTCTTCCTGCGACGGTGCGCCCGGCAGTTCGTTCGCCTGACGACGCAGCACCGCGCGGATACGCGCCAGCAGTTCACGCGGGTTAAACGGTTTTGGAATGTAGTCGTCGGCGCCAATTTCCAGCCCCACGATACGGTCAACTTCTTCCCCTTTCGCCGTCACCATGATGATCGGCATCGGGTTGCTTTGGCTACGCAGGCGGCGGCAAATAGACAGACCATCTTCCCCTGGCAGCATCAGATCGAGCACCATCAGATGGAAAGATTCACGCGTCAGTAAGCGGTCCATCTGCTCGGCATTCGCCACGCTGCGAACCTGGAAGCCCTGCTCGGTCAGATAACGCTCAAGCAGCGCACGCAGGCGCATGTCGTCATCCACGACCAGAATTTTGTAGTTCTCTTGCATTGTATTTACTCCCAAAGGTTCGGATAGTCTTTGTAACAGGGTATTCTAAAAAAGTGCACGTGTTCGACCAGCTAATTCTGGTATAAATTCTAGTCGAAATTGTTACAAAGCATATTTAACAGCAGCTTATCTGCATATTTCATCACAGAAATCATTATGAACGCTGTAGGTTAAACGCTTTGATACGTAATGTGCGCAACGTCTTAATGAAGTCGAGTCTGAAGGTCACACCATGAAAACGCCTCTGATCACCCGCGAAGGGTACGAAAAACTCAAAAAAGAGATGGATTACCTGTGGCGTGAGGAGCGCCCGGAGGTGACGAAAAAGGTCACCTGGGCGGCAAGCCTGGGGGATCGCAGCGAGAACGCTGACTATCAGTACAACAAAAAGCGCCTGCGCGAAATCGACCGTAGGGTGCGCTACCTGACCAAATGCCTCGAAAACCTCAAGATTGTCGATTACTCCCCCCAGCAGGAGGGCAAAGTGTTCTTCGGCGCGTGGGTCGAAATCGAAAATGACGATGGCGATACCCTGCGTTTTCGCATCGTCGGCTACGATGAAATTTTTGGTCGTAAGGATTACATCTCCATCGACTCGCCGATGGCCCGCGCCCTGCTGAAAAAGGAAGTTGGCGATCTGGCCGTCGTGCAAACGCCGGGCGGCGAAGCGAGCTGGTACGTCAATGAAATCGAGTACGTAAAATAATCTGAGAGCGCCCTCCGCGACTGGCATTTTGCCGTGCCAGTCCGTATAACTACCCCCTGATTTTTGACCCACAAAGATGATAAAGCCATGATGAAAGAGTCGCTCTGCCGCATTATTGCGGGTGATATTCAGGCCAAAGCCGAACAGGTAGAAGCTGCCGTTCGCCTGCTTGATGAAGGGAACACCGTGCCGTTTATTGCACGTTATCGTAAGGAAGTCACCGGCGGACTGGATGATACACAGCTGCGTAATCTGGAAACCCGACTGGGTTATCTGCGCGAGCTGGAAGACCGTCGCCAGGCGATCCTTAAATCCATCGGCGAGCAGGGCAAGCTGACCAGCGACCTCGAAAAAGCCATTAACGGCACCCTGAGCAAAACCGAACTGGAAGATCTCTATCTGCCCTATAAACCGAAGCGCCGCACGCGCGGGCAGATTGCGATTGAAGCGGGCCTGGAGCCGCTGGCCGAGCTGCTGTGGAATGCGCCGTCCCACGACCCGGAAACCGAAGCCGCGAAATTTATCGACGCCGACAAAGGCGTGGCGGACACCAAAGCCGCCCTCGACGGCGCGCGCTACATTCTGATGGAGCGTTTCGCCGAAGACGCGGCGCTGCTCTCCAAAGTGCGTGATTACCTGTGGAAAAACGCCCATCTCGTCGCCACCGTCGTCAGCGGTAAAGAGGAAGAAGGCGCGAAGTTCCGCGACTATTTCGATCACCACGAACCGATTTCAACCACCCCTTCCCACCGCGCGCTGGCGATGTTCCGCGGCCGCAACGAAGGCGTGCTGCAACTCTCCCTGAATGCCGACCCGCAGTTTGACGAGCCGCCAAAAGAGAGCCACTGCGAGCAGATCATTATGGATCACCTCGGCCTGCGCCTGAACAACGCCCCGGCGGACAGCTGGCGCAAAGGCGTGGTGAGCTGGACGTGGCGCATCAAAGTGCTGATGCACCTCGAAACCGAGCTGATGGGCACGGTGCGCGAGCGCGCCGAGGACGAAGCGATTAACGTGTTCGCCCGCAACCTGCACGACCTGCTGATGGCCGCCCCGGCCGGCCTGCGCGCCACGATGGGTCTCGATCCGGGCCTGCGTACCGGCGTGAAGGTGGCGGTGGTCGACGGCACCGGCAAGCTGGTGGCGACCGACACTATTTATCCGCACACCGGACAGGCGGCAAAAGCCGCGGTTGCCGTGGCGGCGCTGTGCGAGAAGTACAACGTGGAGCTGGTGGCGATCGGTAACGGTACAGCTTCACGCGAAACCGAGCGTTTCTATCTGGACGTGCAGAAGCAGTTCCCGAAAGTCACCGCCCAGAAGGTGATCGTCAGCGAAGCCGGGGCATCGGTCTATTCCGCCTCCGAGCTGGCGGCACAGGAGTTCCCGGATCTGGACGTGTCCCTGCGCGGTGCGGTCTCTATCGCCCGTCGTTTGCAGGATCCGCTGGCGGAGCTGGTGAAGATCGACCCGAAATCCATCGGCGTGGGCCAGTATCAGCACGACGTCAGCCAGACCCAGCTGGCGCGCAAGCTGGACGCGGTGGTGGAAGACTGCGTGAACGCCGTTGGCGTGGACCTGAATACCGCCTCCGTGGCGCTGCTGACCCGCGTGGCGGGCCTTACCCGCATGATGGCGCAGAACATCGTGGCGTGGCGCGATGAGAACGGCCAGTTCCAGAACCGTCAGCAGCTGCTGAAGGTGAGCCGTCTGGGGCCAAAAGCCTTTGAGCAGTGCGCGGGCTTCCTGCGCATCAACCACGGTGACAACCCGCTGGATGCCTCCACCGTTCACCCGGAAGCTTACCCGGTCGTCGAGCGCATTCTGGCGGCCACCCGGCAGGCGCTGAAAGATCTGATGGGCGATAGCAGCGCCCTGCGTAACCTGAAAGCCGTTGATTTCACCGACGATCAGTTCGGCGTGCCGACGGTGACCGACATCATCAAAGAGCTGGAAAAACCGGGTCGCGATCCGCGCCCTGAGTTTAAAACCGCTACCTTTGCTGACGGCGTTGAAACCATGAACGACCTGCTGCCGGGCATGGTGCTGGAAGGCTCGGTCACCAACGTCACCAACTTTGGTGCCTTTGTGGATATCGGCGTGCATCAGGACGGTCTGGTGCATATCTCGTCGCTGGCGGATAAGTTCGTTGAAGATCCGCACACCGTGGTGAAAGCGGGCGATATCGTGAAGGTAAAAGTGCTGGAAGTGGATCTTCAGCGCAAGCGTATCGCCCTGACCATGCGTCTGGACGAGCAGCCGGGTGAAACCAATGCCCGTCGCGGCGGCAACGGCGGCGGTCGCGAGCAGCAGCGCCCGGCAGCCAAAGCGGCAAAACCACGCGGACGCGACGCGCAGCCTGCGGGCAATAGCGCGATGATGGACGCATTGGCGGCAGCGATGGGTAAGAAACGCTAGCCATGCTGTGCCCGGTGGCGCTGTGCTTACCGGGCCTGCAAAAGCACAAGACCGTAGGCCGGGTAAGGCAACGCCGCCACCCGGCTTCCAGCCGGCACAAAAATCAAATAAGAATGTGCTCACTCATTAATAAATATATGAAACCGATTGCATATCCATATTTAAACTCCCCATCATCACTTTATTAACAAATATGCTCATTCTGCATGACACCGCTTTCCCGTAAATATTGAGCGAGGTCAAATTGCTCGCAAATTAATATCGCTGTTAGCATTCCGTCACATTTTACATATTGCTGATAAAAACAATTCTCATTACGATTGCATTGTTGATTATTTAATCTTTCCTTCGTTAAGTAGGCACTATGCAATTCACTCCCGACAGTGCATGGAAAATTACCGGCTTTACCCGCGAGATTAGCCCGGCGTATCGGCAGAAGCTGTTGTCCCTCGGCATGTTGCCCGGCTCCTCCTTCCAGGTGGTGCGCGTCGCGCCGCTGGGCGATCCGGTGCATATTGAAACCCGACGCGTTAACCTGGTACTGCGTAAAAAAGACCTCGCCTTAATCGAAGTCGAAGCTATTTCCTGATAACAAGCCAGCGGTTCAGTGAGTCTAATCTAATGAAAAAATTAACTATTGGCTTAATTGGCAATCCTAATTCCGGCAAGACAACCTTATTTAATCAGCTAACCGGCGCGCGTCAGCGCGTGGGAAACTGGGCGGGCGTGACGGTTGAGCGCAAAGAGGGTCAATTCGCGACCACCGATAATCAGGTCACGCTGGTGGATTTGCCTGGCACCTATTCCTTAACGACCATTTCGTCACAAACCTCTCTCGATGAACAAATTGCCTGCCACTATATTCTGAGCGGCGATGCGGATTTATTAATTAACGTGGTGGATGCCTCTAACCTTGAGCGCAACCTCTACCTGACGCTACAGCTGCTGGAACTCGGTATTCCGTGCATCGTGGCGCTTAACATGCTCGATATCGCGGAAAAGCAGAACCTGCGCATCGATATCGACGCCCTCTCCGCCCGTCTGGGCTGCCCGGTGGTGCCGCTGGTTTCCACCCGCGCGCGCGGCATTGACGCCCTGAAGCTCGCCGTCGATCGTCACGCGGGCAACAGCAGCGTGGAGCTGGTTCATTACGCCCGCCCGCTGCTGCGCGAAGCAGAACAGCTGGCCCAGTCGATGGACGCACAGATGCCCGCGAAACAGCGCCAGTGGCTCGGCCTGCAAATGCTCGAAGGGGATATTTACAGCCGCGCCTACGCTGGCCGCGCTGCCGATAAGCTCGACGCGTCGCTGGCGCGCCTGAGCGAAGAGATGGACGACCCGGCCCTGCACATCGCCGACGCCCGCTATCAGTCCATAGCCGCCATTTGTGATGTGGTGAGCAACGCCCTCACCGCCGAGCCGAGTAAATTCACCGCCGCGGTCGACAAAATTGTTCTGAACCGCTTCCTCGGGCTGCCGGTATTCCTGCTGGTGATGTACCTGATGTTCCTGCTCGCCATTAACATCGGCGGCGCGCTTCAGCCTATCTTTGACGCCGGTTCGGTGGCGATATTTGTTCACGGCATTCAGTGGGTGGGTTACACCCTGCACTTCCCGGAGTGGCTGACCATTTTCCTGGCGCAGGGTCTGGGCGGCGGTATCAACACCGTTCTGCCGCTGGTGCCGCAAATCGGGATGATGTACCTGTTCCTCTCCTTCCTTGAAGACTCCGGCTACATGGCGCGCGCCGCGTTCGTGATGGACCGCCTGATGCAGGCGCTGGGTCTGCCGGGGAAATCCTTCGTGCCGCTGATCGTGGGCTTCGGCTGTAACGTGCCGTCGGTAATGGGCGCACGTACGCTGGATGCGCCGCGCGAGCGCCTGATGACCATCATGATGGCGCCGTTTATGTCCTGCGGCGCGCGCCTGGCGATCTTCGCGGTCTTTGCGGCGGCCTTCTTTGGTCAGCAGGGGGCGCTGGCGGTCTTCTCCCTGTACGTGCTCGGCATCGTCATGGCTATCCTCACCGGCCTGATGCTCAAGCACACCATCATGCGTGGCGAAGCGTCGCCGTTCGTGATGGAGCTGCCGGTATACCACGTCCCGCACCTGAAAAGCCTGGTCATCCAGACCTGGCAACGCCTGAAAGGTTTTGTGCTGCGCGCCGGTAAGGTCATTGTCATCGTGAGCATCTTCCTGAGCGCGCTGAACAGCTTCACCCTCAGCGGCCAGGCGGCAGATAACATTAACGACTCGGCGCTGGCCTCCGTCAGCCGCGTGATTACGCCTGTCTTCAAGCCGATTGGCGTGCACGAAGACAACTGGCAGGCGACCGTGGGCCTGTTCACCGGGGCGATGGCGAAAGAGGTGGTGGTCGGAACGCTCAACACCCTCTACACCGCAGAAGATATTCAGGAGCAGGACTTCAACCCGGCAGAGTTCCACCTCGGCGACGAACTGCTCGGCGCGGTGGAAGAGACCTGGCAGAGCCTGAAAGACACCTTCAGCCTGAGCGTGCTGGCGAACCCCATCGAAGCCAGCAAAGGCGACGGGGAAATGGCGACCGGGGCGATGGGCGTGATGAGCGAGAAGTTTGGCAGCGCGTCGGCGGCCTATAGCTATCTGATCTTCGTGCTGCTCTACATTCCGTGCATCTCGGTGATGGGCGCCATCGCCCGCGAATCAAGCCGCGGCTGGATGGGCTTCTCCATTCTGTGGGGGCTGAACATCGCCTACTCGCTTGCCACGGTCTTCTACCAGACGGCCAACTTTAGCCAGCATCCGCGCTACAGCCTGATCTGCATCCTGGCGGTGGTCCTGTTCAACGTGGTGGTGATTGGCCTGCTGCGCCGGGCGCGCAGTCGCGTCAACGTTAACCTGCTGGCTACCCGTAAAACGCCGACCACCTGCTGCAACAGCCCGGCGGGCGACTGTCACTAAGGGGACGCGCGATGGCAACGTTGATTCAGGTACGTGATTTACTGGCCTTGCAGGGGCGAATGGAGGCGAAACAGCTGAGCCTCAGCCTGCTTACGCCGCAGCCGATGATCGATGCCATGCTGCAAAGACTGGAAGCCATGGGAAAAGCCGAACGCATTCAGGAAGAGGCCGACGGCTGTCTGTCGGGTAGCTGCAAAAGCTGCCCGGAAGGGAAAGCCTGCCTCAGAGAGTGGTGGGTGCTGAGATAGCAAAGCCGGGCAAAATGCCCGGCTTTTTTGTCTTACTTATACACGTCCGCCGTCGCGCGAACGTCTTTGGTATCTTTGTTCGCACTGGTGATCACGTAGTAGGTCCCGCCCAGCTCGTCCGCTTTCTTGGACAGCTCGCGTTTCGCGTCCATCGGCGCGGTGGTGTCTGACGTGGAGATATCACCGATTTTGGTGAGATTCATCTCTTTCACTTTATCTTTTTGCAGTTCTTGCGCCGCTAATGCGCCAAAAGACAGTGACCCAACAACCAGTGAAGTGACAATACCTGTAATCAATTTCATAACCATGACTCTCCTTAGGATGGTGTTTTGATTATCGTGGGCGGAACAACCGCAACGACACAGTAAGTATTGTTGCGGTAAGCCACTTTTGCCAGGCTGGACAGAAAACAATCAGAGTATTCGTTGACGCAACGCAACCAGCGCGGCGCAAAATTCACTCGGATGGGAGATAAACGGCGCGTGGGCGGCTTTGGCAATAATCATCGATTCACTCTGCGGCCAGAGCGCGTCCAGCAGCGGCACCACCTTGCGCGGCACCAGCCCGTCCAGATAGCCGTAGATGCGCAGATGAGGCAGCGCAAGGGCGCCGAGCGGCTCGCGTAAGTCGGCGGTTTTCAGGATCTCCAGACCGCCGTTCAGCACCTCGACCTCCGGCATCGGCAGCGAAAGCACGGTGCTTTTCAGCGTGCGCGCGTCCTGTCGTGCGGTGTCGGTACCCATCGTTTGCAGCGCCAGAAAACGCTCCACCGTCCGCTGGAAATCGTCACTCAGCTGCTGCTGGAACCCGGCCAGCACTTCAGGCTTGATGCCCGGCCACGCGTCGCGCGCGCTAAAGCACGGGGAAGAGGCCACCGTCACCAGCGCCTGTACGCGCTCCGGATGGTTAAGCGCGATGCGGCTCGCCACCAGCCCGCCGAGGCTCCAGCCGAGCCAGATGGCGCGCGGCGGCGCGGCGTCTAACACCTGCTGCGCCATCTCATCGAGCGACATTGCGCCACAGCCACGGCTGCGGCCAAACCCCGGCAGATCCACCAGATGCAGCGTAAAGTGCGAGGCCAGTTCCTCACGAATGCAATTCCACACCTCGGCGTTCAGCCCCCATCCGTGCAGCAGCACAAGATGGCAATTTCCCGTGCCTACGGTCTGCCACCACAGAGTCTTCATCGGTTACTGTTCTCTTTTTTCACAAGGAGGTTGCACATGCTAACAGTGCCTGGCTTGTGCTGGCTATGCCGAATGCCGCTGGCGCTGAGCCGGTGGGGTATCTGCTCGGTGTGTTCCCGGTCGCTGGTGACGGTGAACGGGTGCCCGCAGTGTGGATTACGCGCGACCCATCCCGACATGCCCTGCGGACGCTGCCTGCAAAAGCCGCCGCCCTGGCGTGCGCTGGTGGCGGTGACAGACTACGTGCCCCCGCTCAGCGGGCTGGTGCATCAGTTTAAGTTTTCCCGCCAGAGCACGCTGGCCGTGCCGCTGGCCCGCACGCTGCTGCTGGCGGTGCTGCGTGCGCGTCGGGTGGGAACGCTGCCGCGCGCTGACCGAATCGTCAGCGTGCCGCTGTATAAAAACCGCCAGTGGCGACGCGGTTATAACCAGAGCGACCTGCTGTGTCGCCCGCTTGCGCGCTGGCTTGGCTGCGAGTATCAGGCAAACACGGTAACGCGCCTGCGCCCAACCGCCATCCAGCATCGGCTCAGCGCGCGGCTGCGCAAAAAGAACCTTAAAAACGCCTTTCGTCTTGAATTGCCGGTGAACGGCCTCCATATCGCCATCGTGGATGATGTCGTCACCACGGGCAGTACCGTTGCTGAACTTTCCCGACTGCTTTTGCGAAGCGGCGCCGCGTCGGTTCAGGTATGGTGTCTGTGCCGTACCTTGTAGCCCTTCTTCAATGGGCGTATGATTATACCCAGGTAATTTAGTCAACTATTAGGCCAAAGCTATGATCCGTATTTCCGATTCTGCACAAGCGCACTTTGCCAAACTGCTGGCAAATCAGGAAGAAGGGACGCAGATCCGCGTGTTTGTGATCAATCCAGGCACTCCGAATGCAGAATGTGGTGTCTCTTATTGTCCGCCGGACGCTGTGGAAGCAACTGACACTGCCCTTAAGTTTGAACAGCTCACCGCCTACGTTGATGAGCTGAGCGCACCGTATCTTGAAGATGCGGAAATCGATTTTGTGACAGACCAGCTCGGCTCACAGCTGACGCTGAAAGCGCCGAACGCGAAAATGCGTAAAGTGTCTGACGATGCCCCGCTGATGGAGCGCGTTGAGTATCTGCTGCAATCCCAGATTAACCCGCAGCTGGCCGGTCACGGTGGTCGTGTTTCCCTGATGGAAATCACCGAAGATGGCCTGGCGATCCTGCAATTCGGCGGCGGCTGTAACGGCTGTTCGATGGTTGACGTGACGCTGAAAGAAGGGATCGAGAAGCAGCTGCTGAACGAATTCCCTGAGCTGAAGGGCGTTCGCGATCTGACCGAACACCAGCGCGGTGAGCACTCTTACTACTAAGTGCCCGTCTGCTTTTGCCCGGTGGCGCTAACGCTTACCGGGCCTACAAATATCGTGCCTGTCTGTTTTTGCCCGGTGGCGCTGACGCTTACCGGGCCTACAAATATCGTGCCCGTCTGTTTTGCCCGGTGGCGCTGACGCTTACCGGGCCTACAAATATCGCACACGTCTGTTTTGCCCGGTGGCGCTGACGCTTACCGGGCCTACAAATATCGTACCCGTCTGTTTTGCCCGGTGGCGCTAACGCTTACCGGGCCTACAAA
>NZ_JBPTTK010000025.1:0-58419 GCF_053290175.1 Enterobacter sp. 186315
GGGGGGGGGGGGGGGGGGGGGGGGGGGGGGGGTTGGGGGGGGGGGGGCTCCGACCGCACCGGCCCCCGCCCCCCTCCCCACTCTGTGATAAACTTCGTGCAATTCCTTTTAATTGCACGAGTACCTCATGAAACGTGAATTAGCTATCGAGTTTTCCCGCGTCACCGAAGCCGCCGCGCTGGCAGGCTATAAATGGCTGGGTCGTGGCGACAAAAATACCGCTGACGGCGCTGCCGTTCATGCCATGCGCATTGTGCTCAACCAGGTCAACATCGACGGCACCATCGTGATTGGTGAAGGCGAGATCGACGAAGCCCCGATGCTCTACATCGGCGAAAAAGTCGGGACGGGCAAAGGCGATGCCGTGGATATCGCGGTCGACCCGATTGAAGGCACCCGCATGACGGCGATGGGCCAGGCCAACGCGCTGGCCGTGCTGGCCGTCGGCGACAAAGGCTGTTTCCTTAACGCGCCGGACATGTACATGGAAAAGCTGATTGTCGGCCCCGGCGCGAAAGGTGCTATCGACCTCAGCCTGCCGCTGGAAGAGAACCTGCGCAACGTTGCCCACGCGCTGGACAAACCCCTTAGCGAACTCACCGTCACCATTCTGGCGAAACCGCGCCACGACGCCACCATTGCCCAGATGCAAAAGCTTGGCGTGCGCGTGTTTGCCATTCCCGATGGCGACGTGGCGGCCTCGATTCTGACCTGTATGCCGGACAGCGAAGTGGACGTGCTGTACGGGATTGGCGGTGCGCCGGAAGGCGTAGTGTCGGCGGCGGTGATCCGCGCGCTGGACGGCGACATGCAGGCACGCCTGCTGGCACGTCATGACGTCAAAGGCGACACGCCGGAGAACCGTCGTATCGGTGAAGACGAACTGGCACGCTGCGCCGCGATGGGCATTGAAGCCAACAAAGTGCTCGCGCTGAACGACATGGCGCGCAGCGACAACGTGGTCTTCTCCGCCACCGGCATTACCAAAGGCGATCTGCTGGACGGCATCACCCGCAAGGGCAACATGGCGACCACCGAAACGCTGCTGATCCGGGGTAAATCGCGTACCATTCGCCGCATCCAGTCGATTCACTATCTCGACCGTAAAGACCCGGACGTACAGACGCACATTCTGTAAAACCGTTTGATCGATAGAGCTTTCCGGCCCGAACGGGCTGGAAATTGTCATCACAAGTACGGAAGATAGAACAGAGAAACAGCACAGGAGAAGATCATGGCGGACTGGGTAACAGGTAAAGTCACAAAGATACAATTCTGGACCGATGCGCTATTTAGTCTCACCGTCCACGCGCCCATCAAACCGTTTACGGCCGGGCAATTTGCCAAGCTGGGGCTGGATGTCGACGGCGAGCGCGTGCAGCGCGCCTACTCCTACGTGAATGCGCCAGATAACCCCGATCTTGAGTTTTATCTTGTCACCGTCCCGGACGGCAAACTCAGCCCGCGCCTTGCCGCGCTGAAGCCAGGGGATGATGTGCAGATCGTGAGCGAAGCGGCGGGTTTCTTCGTGCTGGAGGAAGTTCCGGACTGCGATACCCTGTGGATGCTGGCAACCGGTACGGCTATCGGCCCTTACCTGTCTATCCTGGAGTACGGCAAGGATCTGGAGCGATTCAAAAACATCGTGCTGGTTCACGCCGCGCGCTACGCCGCCGACTTAAGCTATCTTCCGCAAATGCAGAAGCTTGAACAGCAGTACGGCGGGAAGCTGAAAATCCAGACCGTGGTCAGTCGCGAAACGACGGCAGGCTCGCTGACGGGGCGCGTCCCGGCGTTAATTGAAAGCGGTGCGCTGGAAGAGGCGGTTGGCCTGCCGATGACGGCCGACACCAGCCATGTGATGCTGTGCGGTAACCCGCAGATGGTTCGGGATACGCAGCAGCTTCTGAAAGATTCCCGGCAGATGACAAAACATCTTCGTCGTCGACCGGGCCATATGACGGCTGAACACTACTGGTGATCAGCGGAACTTCACGTCGAGCGTATCTTTTCCATACTTGTTTTCGTTCTGGGTGCCGATAAACGCGCCCAGATCGACAAGCATCATCACGAAAATAATCGTTGGCAGCAGCAGGCCCACGACCCACGGCAGGATGGACGGCAGCATTGACCAGTTCCCGCCTATCAACATCCACGCCACAATAATCAGAAACGCCCACGCGCCGGAGCGCCCGCGATCGTGCAGACGTTTCACCACCACGGCGGCCGTCGGCCAGAGTAAACAGACCAGCGCAAACGCGGCAGTTTGGGTGCTCAACCAGGCGCGGTTAGCGACAAAAAACAGGATCAGCATGGCGACGACCCACGTCACTATCCAGATCCAGAAATCACGGCGCCCGATACGCCCTTTGAATGAAAACAGCCACTGCTGTATGGTCATGTAAGGTTCCTTCATTATTATATTGCCGCCATTTTACCCTGGAGTTGTGACCTTTTGACAAGCCGACCAGATATCGTTTTAATCATGGGCACTAACGGCCAGGGGTACGATTGATGAAAAGTTCAGCACATGCCTTTTTACTGTGTTTAACCCTGCTGGGTGCCAGTTTTTCTCTGCGCGCCGCCGACACGCCCGCCCCCGCCACCGCACCTTATCTGCTGGCAGGCGCCCCCTCGTTCGATCAATCCATCAGCCAGTTTCGTGAAGCCTTTAACCGGGACAACCCCACGCTGCCGCTGGAGGAGTTTCGCGCCATTGATAGCGCGCGCGATACCCCGACGCTGACCCGCGCCGCCAGCAAAATTAACGAGAATTTATACGCGTCGACGGCATTAGAGCGCGGCACGTTAAAAATCAAAAGTATGCAGATAACCTGGCTGCCGATTCAGGGGCCAGAGCAGAAAGCCGCGAAGGCAAAAGCGCTGGAGTACATGAGCGCCATTTTACGCGCCTTTACTCCGCCCCTGACCAAAGCGCAAAGCCAGCAAAAGCTGCAAAAGCTGCTGGCGGCGGGGAAAAACAAGCACTACCACGCCGAAACCGAAGGCGCGATCCGCTATGTTGTCGCAGATAACGGCGAAAAGGGACTGACCTTCGCTGTTGAACCGATTAAGCTGGCACTATCTGACACTCTCGGAGGGGCGAATTAATGACAAAAAGCAAAGCCTTTCAGGGGAAAATCTCTATACTGATTCACAGACCATGCTGCCCGTCAGGGTGGCCATATTCCTTAATTCGCTTATTTAGCGTGGAGAATTAAAATGCGACATCCTTTAGTGATGGGTAACTGGAAACTGAACGGCAGCCGCCACATGGTAAACGAACTGGTTGCTAACCTGCGCAAAGAGCTGGCTGGCGTAACGGGTTGCGCGGTAGCTATCGCTCCACCTGATATGTACCTGGACCTGGCTAAACGTGCCGCAGACGGCAGCCACATCGTGCTGGGCGCGCAGAACGTTGACGTTAACCTGTCTGGCGCATTCACCGGTGAAACCTCCGCTGAAATGCTGAAAGATATCGGCGCGAAATACATCATCATCGGCCACTCTGAGCGTCGTACCTACCACAAAGAATCCGACGAGTTCATCGCGAAGAAATTCGCTGTGCTGAAAGAGCAGGGTCTGATCCCGGTTCTGTGCATCGGTGAAACCGAAGCTGAAAACGAAGCGGGCAAAACCGAAGAAGTCTGCGCACGTCAGATCGACGCGGTTCTGAAAACGCAGGGCGCAGCGGCATTCGAAGGCGCAGTCATCGCTTACGAACCAGTATGGGCAATCGGTACTGGCAAATCTGCAACCCCAGCGCAGGCACAGGCCGTTCACAAATTCATCCGTGACCACATTGCTAAAGCAGACGCGAAAGTGGCTGAGCAAGTGATCATCCAGTACGGCGGTTCCGTAAACGCAGCCAACGCGGCTGAGCTGTTCACCCAGCCAGACATCGACGGCGCGCTGGTTGGCGGTGCATCCCTGAAAGCTGACGCTTTCGCGGTCATCGTTAAAGCAGCAGAAGCGGCTAAACAGGCGTAATCGCCCGTCCGCACGACAGGATCGTAGGCCCGGTAAGCGTTAGCGCCACCGGGCTTTTTTTATAAGCGTCCCAGCACGCTAAACCACAGATAATCCAGCGGCAGCAGCACCAGATAGGTTGCAACGGCCAGCGCCAGACAAAGCAGCATCCCCGCCTTCGCAGGCACCTTCCCTAATCCCATTGCGACCACAATCGGCGATGCCTGATACGGCAGCAGCGGCGTGGAGTAGCCCAGCACCTGAATCATAATCACCGACAGCAGCGGAAAGCCGGTTGCGTCCGAAAAGCTCTGCGCAAGCGTAGTGTACAGCGCCGGCACGCCGTTGGCGGTCATAATGAAGTTGAGCGCCGTGGTGATCCCGGTCAGCGCGAGGAAGCTGGTGAACGGCTTATCGGCGTCCAGCGGCATTACGTGCAGCAGCGCGTCACCCACGGCGGCGCCGATCCCGGTCTGCGTCACGGTGATGGCCAGCCCGAGGATCCCCGCCACGTAAATACAGGTGCGCATATTTACGCCCGTTGAAAACTCTTCGCCGGTGATAAACCCGACGCGCGGCAGCAGCACGATGACCGAGGCTGCAAGCCCCGTCCACGCCGGGCCGATACCGTGCAAGCTCTCGGTAACCCACATCACCAGCACCACCGCCAGCAGCCAGGCGAGGCGCTTTTCGTCGCGCCCCATCGGTTCCGGCGGGGTCAGATCCCGCGCGGGTTTCGGGCTACCGGGAAAGAGCCAGCAGATCAGCCCAATCAGAATCAGTCCTTTGAGAATGCCCAGCACCGGCGTGTGCAGGAGCAGATACGGCACGTAGTTCAGATGGATCCCGTACGAGCCTTCCGCCGCGCCGCTCATGACCAGATTCGGCACGTTAGCCGGAAGAATGGTTGCCGAAAGCTGGAAGGTCCCGAAACCCACCGCCAGCGCCAGGCCAAACCAGGCGCGGGAGCCGTCAGGAATACCGGCGCGTTTCGCCATCGCCGCCACGATGGGCATCAGCAGCGCGATACGCCCCATGTTCGACGGCATCACAAACGCCAGCGCGTAGCTCAGCAGCACGACGCTTGCCACCATCAGCGGCCACGAATCGGTGAGCCTGGCGGACAACGCCCGCGCCGCCCGGTCCGCGAGGCCGGTTTTGCGGATCGCCACGCCCAGCACAAATCCGCTGAACACCAGCCAGAACGCCGACGAGGCAAAGCCACCGAAGATGACCTCCGGCGGCGCGATTCTGGCGGCCATCGCCACGGTGAAAAACAGCAGCGCGGTCAGAAACTCCGGCAGCAGCGACGTCGCCCACAGCACGATGGTGACGCCAACAATCAGCGAGGGCAGGAACAGAGGGTGAGTAAACCAGAGCGACATACCTGTCTCCTGTAGATTTTTTCAGCAGTCTACGGCGACAGGCAGCGCGAGTAAACGCTATTTATGGTGGGGTCAATTCAGGATATCGCATTGATGATCCTGCAATTCCTCAGCAGATGCGCGGTTAAGGGCCAGCAAATTACGCTCGGTTGCCAGCAGCACGAAGGAGCCGTCCGACTGCTGCGCCATCGCCAGCGCAAAGCGCCCCATGTGGTCACGCGCTTCCGGCAGTTCTTCCGCGAGCATCATAAAAGGGCTGCGCTGAACCAGCTCGTTTTCCGTCACGCGGCGGGCGAGATATTCGTGTCCCTCCAGCCCGCCGGGGAAAGGCAGCCACTGGGTACTGATTTGCCCCTGGCTGGCGTCGAGCTTTTCACGCACGTCCGGGCGCAGGCAGGAGATGTGAATGTGGAAATGGTTTTGCGTGCGGCCGGTCGGGGAGTTGATGGTCAGCGAAACGGCGCTGTCCGGGACGTCTGAGCCTCTTTTCATGCTCATAAAGTTGCGCGACTGCCACGCCAGCCAGAAGAAATTGGGCGTGTGGGATTCGGTCAGCAGCGGGCTTTCGGTGCCGTTGATGCGGTAGGTGGGCATCAGCAGATATTGCAGCGGCCCGTTGCGGTCTTTAAACACCACGTAGCCCGCATCCGTCTTCACCTGCGCGCACGGCGCCGGGTTACGATGTTGCTGCTGATTCGGCACGCACTGGTCAAGAACGATATGGCGTAAGGCGTTTGGGTTGCCGGACTTCATCCAGAACCAGCCGCCGGCGGCAAGCACGACGACAACCAGAATCAACAGAATAATCTTTTTCACAGCGCGTTCCCCGTATCCATTTGACGTGAAAGAGTAACGCAAAAAGATGACCAAATAAAAAACCCGGTGGATTTCTCACACCGGGTCACCGTGTCGTTCGCTGTCAGCGCTTAGCGCTTACTGATCTGGTCGAAAGTGCCGCCGTTGGAGAAGTGCTCTTTCTGCGCTTTGGTCCAGCCGCCAAACTCGTCATCAATGGTGAAGAGTTTCAGTTTCGGGAACTCGCCTTCGTATTTCTTCGCCACCGCCGGGTCGCGCGGACGGTAGAAGTTCTTCGCCGCAATTTCCTGGCCTTCCGGCGAGTAGAGATACTTCAGGTAAGCTTCCGCCACCGCTTTGGTGTCTTTCTTCTCGACCACTTTATCTACGATAGATACGGTCGGTTCGGCGAGGATAGACTCGCTTGGCGTCACGATCTCGAATTTGTCTTTGCCCAGCTCGTTAGTCGCCAGCAGCGCTTCGTTTTCCCACGCAATCAGCACGTCGCCGATACCGCGTTCCACGAAGGTGTTGGTTGCGCCACGCGCGCCGGAATCCAGCACTTCAACGTTTTTAAACAGCGCTTTCACGAACTCCTGCGCTTTTGCCTGATCGCCGTTGTTGTGGTGCAGCGCGTAGCCCCAGGCTGCGAGATAGTTCCAGCGTGCGCCGCCGGAGCTTTTCGGGTTCGGGGTGATGACCGATACGCCCGGCTTGATCAGGTCGTTCCAGTCTTTAATGTGTTTTGGGTTGCCTTTGCGCACAAGGAAAACGATGGTCGAGGTGTACGGCGCGGAGTTGTCCGGCAGGCGTTTGATCCAGTTTTTATCAATACGGCCACGTTCCGCAATCGCGTCAACGTCGTAGGCCAGCGCCAGGGTCACCACATCGGCTTCAATACCGTTAATCACTGAGGTCGCCTGTTTGCCGGAGCCGCCGTGCGACTGGCGGATCACCACGTTATCGCCGGTTTCCTGTTTGTAGTGCGCCGCAAAGGCCTTGTTGTATTGATCGTACAGCTCACGCGTCGGGTCGTACGACACGTTCAGTAACTGGATGTCCTTAGCCAGAACGCTGGTCGATGCCAGCAATAATGTTAACCCCACGCCCCATTTATTCATCGCCCAGCTCTCTTGTGTGATGTTTTTGATGAATGCAGCGTGCCAGAAAGATAACCAATGATTAAAGAATAAAAAAAGATTGGCTATAACGAGGAGGAATATATAAACCCGTGTGAGAGGCCTGATGCCCTCACCCCAACCCTCTCCCACGGGAGAGGGCGCAAACATAAAAAAACGGTAACCCATAGGTTACCGTTTTGCATTTACCTTGCGCCACCCGGCACAATATAAACGCCGATCAGTACAGTTTTTTCGCGCAGTCCAGCCAGTCACCTTTGAACGGACGCTTCATGTTTTCAATCGCGTCGATGATGTCATGGTGAACCAGTTTTTCGTTCTGAATACCGACGCAGCGGCCGCCGTGGCCCTGCAACAGCAGATCGATCGCATATGCCCCCATGCGGGAGGCCAGGATACGGTCGTATGGGCCCGGGGAACCGCCACGCTGGATGTGACCCAGAACGGTCGCACGGGTTTCACGTTTGGTTTCGGTTTCGATGTACTTCGCCAGCTCGTCAACGTCACAGATGTGCTCGGTGATGGCCACGATCGCGTGTTTCTTACCTTTCGCGATGCCCGCTTTGATTTCGTTAACCAGGTCTTCGCGGCTGAATTCAACTTCAGGCACCACGATGAACTCACAGCCACCGGCAATAGCCGCTGCCAGGGTCAGATCGCCACAGTAACGGCCCATCACTTCAACGATGGAGATACGCTGGTGTGAAGAAGAGGTGTCACGCAGGCGGTCAATCGCTTCAACAACGGTACCCAGTGCGGTGAAGAAACCGATGGTGTAGTCAGTACCTTTGATGTCGTTGTCGATGGTGCCCGGCAGACCGATGCACGGGAAGCCCATTTCAGTCAGACGTTTTGCACCCATATAAGAACCGTCGCCGCCGATAACGACCAGCGCGTCCAGGCCACGTTTCTTCATATTTTCGATAGCCACTTCACGGATGTGTTCGTCACGGAATTCCGGGAAGCGCGCGGAACCGAGGAAGGTACCGCCACGGTTAATCATGTCTGACACGCTATAGCGGTCGAGCTGAACCATACGGTCTTCATACAGACCCAGGTAACCGTCATAAACACCAAAAACTTCCAGGCCTTCCGTCAGCGCTGCACGGACAACCCCACGAATTGCCGCGTTCATGCCGGGCGCATCACCGCCGCTTGTCAACACACCGATTTTCTTAATCATGACTACCTCTGAACTTAGGAATGCAAAATTGAAATCTGTTGCCGGAAGAAATTGTTCGACCAACGAATACTGCAAATAGTATATCAATCACTTCCAGCTGAATTGATTCAGGTCAGACCAAATGGCGGTAATTTATACACAAAATGCTGGCCTGGCTCACTTTTTTACAACGAATTACGAAAGCTCAAAATGTCCGGGTACGACTGAACAGGGATCCTGGTGAATGATGACATCCGATCCAGGAAAGCGCTGCAAAATCGCCTGCTCAACCTGTTCAGCCACTAAATGCGCCTGAACCAGCGGCAGGTTGTCTTCCATTTCTAAATGAATCTGAATAAAGCGGGTCGGCCCTGACTGCCGCGTACGAAGATCGTGAGCACCGCTGACCCCAGGCCAGGATGTCACAATGGTATAAATTTCATCACGTTCTGCATCGGGAAGCGCGCGATCGAGCAGCGATTGCACCGCTTCGTAACCCATCCGCAAGGCGCTATAAAGAATATAGATGCCAATCCCTAACGCGAATAATGCATCGGCGCGATGCCAGCCATACCAGGCAAGTCCGAGCGCAATAAGAATCGCGCCATTCATCATAACATCAGACTGATAATGAAGCATATCTGCCCGTACAGCCTGACTTTGCGTTTTGCGAACCACCCAACGCTGGAAGGTTACAAGAACTAAAGTGCTTATAAGTGCAACTATCGTGACCACCACGCCGACGCCGGGATCTTTCATCGGCGTTGGCGTCACCAGATGCTGAATGCCGGTCAAAAACAGGAACAGCGCGGAGCCGGAGATAAACATGCTTTGCGCCAGCGCCGCCAGCGATTCCGCCTTGCCGTGGCCAAAGGTGTGCTCTTCATCCGCCGGTTGCAGCGAATAGCGCACCACCAGAAGATTGGTCAGCGAAGCCGCAATATCCACGAGCGAATCCACCAGCGCCGCCAGAATACTGACCGAGCCGGTATACCACCACGCGAAGATTTTAATTATCAGCAAGCACGACGCCATAACCGTCGCGGCAATTGCTGCCCGGCTTACCAGCCGTCCATAGGTTTGATTCATAAACGCTCCTGTCATGCCATGCCGCTAGTATAACGGATGGGTGGAGAGTCTAAGGATGAATAAACGGTTAACAAAGCTGAACGAAGGGCAAAAAAAACCCCCACATCATGTGGGGGAAGACAGGGATGGTGTCTATGGCAAGGAAAACAGGGTTTACTGGTTACTACGGGTGTTGCTATTGCTACTGAAAAACGTTGTTTCTGAGCTTCGCTGCATCCGTGCAACCTCACGCAACTGGTCCATTCGTTGCTGATGTTTCTCGTTCAAAACCGCTTGCTGCTCGGGCGATAGCAGATGGAACATTTGGTTGCGGACTTTGGCCATTTCGACCTGACGGGCAACCAGTACCTGCGCCATTTTTTCTGCCTGAGCGCGTACAGCGCTTTCGTCAAAATTTTCTGCGGTGACAAGGCGATGCATTGTCTCCATTTCGCTAACATTAACAGGGGGCTGGTCGTGTCTTGCCCTCTGCATCAGATCTCGCATCTGTTGACGCTGATGTTCGGTTAAACTTATGCCGTCGAACATATGGCTTTGGCTGCTGTTCTGCGCTGCGTTCTCGCCGGAGAACATGTTGTCGCCGGTAGTGGTTACAGCAGCCTGGCTAAACGCACTGAAGGCCAGCGTTGAGGCCATGACGGCAGCGGTAACTTTGCGCATCACTTGCTCCCAAAATCTTTCGTGTCGCGATTCAACGAGAGACAGTCTACGATTCAGGCTGCAAACATGCGTCAGGGGGTGTAAAACAACGTAAAGTCATGGATTAGATAGCCTTGATGTCGTAATTTCTGCCTCGGAGGTATTTAAACAATGAATAAGATCCTGTTAGTTGATGATGACCGAGAGCTCACATCTCTTTTAAAAGAGTTGCTCGACATGGAAGGTTTCAACGTTCTGGTCGCCCACGATGGCGAGCAGGCGCTGAGTCTCCTTGACGACAGCATCGATTTACTTTTGCTCGACGTGATGATGCCAAAGAAGAACGGTATCGATACGTTGAAAGAGCTTCGCCAGACACACCAGACCCCCGTTATCATGCTGACCGCACGCGGCAGCGAACTTGACCGTGTTCTCGGCCTTGAGCTGGGCGCGGATGACTATCTCCCGAAACCGTTCAACGACCGTGAACTGGTCGCCCGTATTCGCGCTATCCTGCGTCGTTCCCACTGGAGCGAACAGCAGCAGAATACCGACAACAGCTCACCAACGCTGGAAGTGGACTCCCTGAGCCTGAATCCGGGCCGCCAGGAAGCGAGCTTCGACGGCGAAACGCTGGAATTAACCGGCACCGAGTTCACCCTGCTTTATCTGCTGGCGCAGCATTTGGGCCAGGTGGTATCGCGTGAACATTTGAGTCAGGAAGTGCTGGGTAAACGCCTCACGCCGTTTGACCGCGCTATCGACATGCATATCTCTAACCTGCGCCGTAAACTGCCGGAACGCAAAGACGGTCACCCGTGGTTTAAAACCCTGCGTGGACGCGGTTATCTGATGGTTTCCGCTTCATGATAGGCAGCTTAACCGCCCGCATCTTCGCCATTTTCTGGCTGACGCTGGCACTGGTTTTGATGCTCGTTTTGATGTTGCCAAAACTCGACTCACGCCAGATGACGGAGCTTCTCGACAGCGAGCAGCGCCAGGGCGTGATGATCGAGCAGCACGTAGAGGCCGAGCTGGCAAACGATCCGCCGAACGATTTAATGTGGTGGCGCAGGCTGTTTCGCGCTATCGACAAGTGGGCACCGCCCGGGCAACGCCTGCTGCTGGTGACCAGCGAAGGCCGCGTAATTGGGGCCGATCGCAATGAAATGCAGATTATCCGTAACTTCATTGGCCAGGCGGATAACGCCGATCATCCTCAGAAGAAAAAATACGGTCGGGTAGAAATGGTGGGCCCTTTCTCGGTGAGAGATGGGGAAGATAACTACCAGCTGTATCTGATCCGCCCTGCGAGCAATTCCCAGTCCGACTTTATCAACCTGCTGTTTGACCGTCCGCTGCTGCTGCTGATCGTCACGATGCTGGTCAGCTCGCCGCTGCTACTCTGGCTGGCGTGGAGCCTGGCGAAACCGGCGCGTAAGCTGAAAAACGCCGCCGACGAGGTGGCGCAGGGCAACCTGAGACAGCATCCGGAACTGGAGGCCGGGCCGCAGGAGTTCCTCGCCGCCGGGACCAGCTTTAACCAGATGGTCAGCGCGCTTGACCGCATGATGACGGCGCAGCAGCGTCTGCTGTCGGATATATCGCACGAGTTGCGCACTCCGCTCACGCGCCTACAGCTTGGCACCGCGCTGCTGCGTCGTCGCAGCGGTGAGAGCAAAGAGCTGGAGCGTATTGAAACCGAAGCGCACCGTCTGGACAGCATGATCAACGACCTGCTGGTCATGTCGCGCAATCAGCAGAAAAACGCGCTGGTGAGCGAAACGGTGAAGGCCAACCACCTGTGGCATGAGGTGCTGGATAACGCCGCGTTCGAAGCCGAGCAGATGGGCAAGTCGTTCACCGTTAACTTCCCGCCGGGGCCTTGGCCGCTGTACGGCAACCCCAACACGCTGGAAAGCGCGCTGGAGAATATCGTGCGTAACGCCCTGCGCTACTCGCACACGAAGATTGAGGTGGCGTTCTCGGTGGATAAAGACGGCATCACCATCATCGTGGATGACGACGGTCCAGGCGTGAGTCCGGAAGACAGGGAGCAGATTTTCCGTCCGTTCTACCGCACCGACGAAGCGCGCGACCGCGAGTCGGGCGGGACGGGGCTGGGGCTGGCGATTGTTGAAACCGCGATGCAGCAGCACCGTGGCTGGGTGAAGGCCGACGACAGCCCGCTGGGCGGATTACGGTTAACGCTGTGGCTGCCGCTGTATAAGCGTTTGTAGTTTTCTCTGGCACTGAACTGTAGGCCCGGTAAGCGCAGCGCCACCGGGCAATTACAGCGCAGAGGCAAACATGCCGGGTGGCGGCTTCGCCTTACCCGGCCTACTCTCTTCCGTGGTTTACTTTCCCCACAATCTCCGCGAATTATCCTCGATCTTGCCGCTTAAACGCCGCTTCTGCATCGTTCTTGTCCAGCTTGTCGATAACCCCGCCGCCGACAGCAGGCGGTGATACTGCTCGTCGTCAAACGGCATATGCCAGGCGATTGCGCAGGCGTCGTACACCGACACATCGCTCAGGCGCGAGGCCAGCTCCAGCGGCGCGTCGGCAAATACTTGCCCCGCCAGCACCACCCGGTACAGCCAGCCGGTTTTGCCCGCGCTTTGCAGCCGTGCGGACATATCGCTGATGTCAAAATGATAGTTGAGCTTGAAGCACGGCGAGCGCGGCTGCGTCACCTGGATCAGGGCATCGCCCCAGCGGAAGATATCGCCGATGAAGACGTTCTTTTCGGTCAGCCCGTCGGTGGAGAGATTCTCGCCAAAGGCGGGGGCCACGAACAGATCCGCCTGTTCGGGGAATTCGGTTTTCCAGTGCTGATAATGTTCGCGTGGATAGTGGCACAGCGCGCGATCTGGCCCGCCGTGGATCTTCTTTTCGGCCTGCTCATCGCCCGCCAGTCCGAGGTCGGTTAAGGTCAGCTCACCGTCGACCTGGATTTTGGCGATAGCGCTCGGGCGGCTGCCGTCGTAGTCCCTGACCTTTCCTGTGAACACGTTTACCGGGTAATGCATTGCTGCCTCCATTACGCAGATACAAAAAAAGCGAGCCATCAGACTCGCTTCTCACAGGCGTCAATGCAACCTTATTTTTTAGCGGCGAAACGCGCTGCGGCTTCGTCCCAGTTCACCACGTCCCAGAAGGCTTTAATGTAGTCCGGGCGACGGTTCTGGAATTTCAGGTAGTAAGCGTGTTCCCACACGTCCAGACCCAGGATTGGGAAACCGGATGCGCCAGAGATAGCTTCACCCATCAGCGGGGAGTCCTGGTTTGCAGTTGAAACAACCGCCAGTTTGTCACCTTTCAGTACCAGCCACGCCCAGCCAGAGCCGAAACGGGTTGCAGCCGCTTTCTCGAACTCTGCTTTGAAGTTGTCAACGGAGCCGAAGTCGCGCTCGATAGCGGCTTTCAGGTCACCTTGCAGGGTGGTACCGGTTTTCAGGCCTTTCCAGAACAGGCTGTGGTTAGCGTGACCGCCCGCGTTGTTGCGCAGAACGGTTTTCTTGTCCGCTGGCAGCTGGTCCAGTTTAGCGATCAGCTCTTCAGCAGACAGGTTAGCGAACTCTGGCAGGCTTTCCAGCGCGGCGTTCGCGTTGTTCACATAGGTCTGGTGGTGTTTAGTGTGATGGATTTCCATCGTCTGCTTGTCGAAATGCGGTTCCAGTGCGTCATAGGCATACGGCAGGGATGGCAGTGTATAACTCATAATCCTCTCCATTAGTGTCGGGCGGCACAGCTGTTAATGCCGCGTAAGCAGTTGGTTCATTATAGTTAATTAAATGATATTGAAAATGATTATCAATGCCGTAGTTTTTATAAGGTTATACAATTTGCTCACATTCCCGAATATGTGAGTCTGCTCACGCGGTTAACGCGTTGATTGCCATCCCAAACGAAAGTGCGGCAACCTTCTGAAGGTTCCCAATCCGCCTAATTTTTACACTCATCAAGTCGGCGGGAAGCCACCGACATATAAAAACGATGAGGACGTAAAAATGAATCATGCGATTACGATGGGTATTTTCTGGCATTTGATAGGCGCAGCCAGTGCAGCCTGTTTCTATGCCCCGTTTAAAAAGGTGAAACATTGGTCATGGGAAACCATGTGGTCCGTGGGCGGTACGGTGTCGTGGCTGATTTTGCCCTGGACCATCAGCGCCATGCTGCTCCCCGATTTCTGGGGCTATTTCTCCTCCTTTAGCGCCTCCACCCTGCTGCCGGTCTTTCTGTTTGGCGCGATGTGGGGCATCGGTAACATCAACTACGGTCTGACCATGCGCTATCTCGGCATGTCGATGGGGATCGGCATCGCGATTGGCATTACGCTGATTGTCGGCACCCTGATGACGCCGATCCTCAACGGCAACTTCGACGTGCTGATCCACACCGAAGGCGGGCGCATGACGCTGCTGGGCGTGCTGGTGGCGGTGATCGGCGTCGGCATTGTGACCCGCGCGGGCCAGCTGAAAGAGCGCAAAATGGGCATCAAGGCCGAAGACTTCAACCTGAAGAAAGGGCTGATGCTGGCGGTGATGTGCGGGATTTTCTCCGCCGGGATGTCGTTCGCGATGAACGCCGCCAAACCGATGCATGAGGCCGCCGCCGCGCTGGGCGTCGACCCGCTGTACGTGGCGCTGCCAAGCTACGTGGTGATCATGGGCGGCGGCGCGCTGGTTAACCTGGGCTACTGCATCATTCGTCTGGCAAAAGTGAAGAACCTGTCGGTAAAAGCCGACTTCTCTATCGCAAAACCGCTGATTATCACCAACGTGCTGCTCTCCGCGCTCGGCGGCCTGATGTGGTATTTGCAGTTCTTCTTCTACGCCTGGGGCCACGCCAGCATTCCGGCGCAGTATGACTACATGAGCTGGATGCTGCACATGAGCTTCTACGTGCTGTGCGGTGGGCTGGTTGGTCTGGTGCTGAAAGAGTGGAACAACGCCGGGCGTCGTCCGGTGGGCGTGCTGAGCCTGGGCTGCGTGGTGATTATTATCGCGGCCAATATCGTTGGCCTCGGCATGGCAAACTGATTACGCCGCTTTCCGACTGCGATGACGCCACTGTACCGGCGTCATCCCCACCTCGCGGTTAAACACCACCGAAAAGTAGTTGCTGTCCTCAAAGCCGCAGCGCATCGCCACTTCGCTCACCATTAGCTCCGTATGTTGCAGCAGATACTGCGCGTGGCAGATGCGCAGCTGGCGCAGATAGTGGTTCACCGTCATGCCCGTCTGGGTGCGGAACTGCTGGCGCAGGGCGCGCTCGCTGCACTGCTCCTGCTCGCAAAACTTCTCCAGCACAAAGCTTCTGTTCAGGCTTCCCGCAAGGGTGGTGATCAGCTTGTCGAGCAGCGCCTCCTGTTCCGTGGCGGAAGGGTTATCGGTGGCGTAACGGTAGCGTTTGAGGGTCATCACCAGCTGGGCGAACAGCAGCTCTGCCATCTGATTTGCCAGGGCATCGCTCTTCTGGCTCTCCTGCTCCAGCTGCGTAATGACCTGGCGCACCGCGTTCATGCCGTTGCTGCTTAACCGCCAGTGCGGCGCGCTTTTATCAACGTTAAAACCGGGGATGTTCGCCGCCCAGTCGACGTTAAGCTTCAGCCTGTCGGGGCAGTAGATGACGTTCTGCAACACCAGATCGTTCACCGAGGCATAGGAGTGTTTATCTTCAGCGCGGATGTAAAACAGGTCGCCGCGCGTGATGCGGTAGGGGCGATCGTTGAGAACGTGCAGGCCGTTGCCGCGCCACACCAGCACCAGCTCGCAAAATTCATGGGTGTGTTCGGCAAAGACGTTTTGCGGATAGCGATCCGCCACCGCGACGGCCTGCCCGGCGGAGGCAAAAAAATCATCTTTGCGAAGAATCAACTGAGCAGCCACACCACGACCTCAACGGCAAATAACCGAACATTATTAGCCTGTTTGCGGCAAAAAAACGGTGACTGCCCTCGCGTTACTGAAGGGAGGCATCTTTCCCCTGGCGGATATCGCGCGGCGACCAGCTAAATTCGCGGCGAAACAGCGTCGAAAAGTGGTTACTGTCGCCGAAACCGCAGCGATAGGCGATATCGGTCACGCTATCGTCCGTATGGCGCAGCAGATGACGCGCTTTGATCAGCCGCAGGCGATTGAGATAGCGCTGGGGCGTCAGCCCGGTATGCTGCTTAAGCTGGCGATGCAGGGTGCGCAGCGAGAGGGAAAAGTCATCCGCCAGCGTTTCCCAGCAGACGTCTTCGGCGAAATGGTCTTCCAGCCAGGCCATCAGCTGGTTGAGCCGGGCATCGTTATTCTCCAGCCCTTCCACCAGGCTACTGCGGCGCAGCAGCACCAGCAGCTGCATAAACAGCAGCTCGCGGGTCGCAATGTTGTGCGTTTCTTGTCCGTCTTCGCTCTGCTCCATCTGGCTCACCAGACCGCGCACCTGCTGGAGCGTGGACTGGTTCACCCGCCAGTGGGACGGATAGTGCCCGTCCTTCTCCTGCGGCAGAAGCTGGTTCAGCCCGGAGAGAAACTGGAACGCGTCCGGCGAGCGGTAGAGGACGTTGGTCAGACACAGGTTGTCGGTATGTTCATACAGGTGCCTGTCGTGATCGCGCACGAAGCACACCGTCCCGCCGCTGATGGTGTAGGGCTGGCCGTTGAAAACGTGAATGCCCGTCCCGTGTTCCACAATCACAATCTCATGAAAATCATGATGATGTTCCGGAAACGCGGCCTGAGGGAGCCGTGGCTCAATCGCGACGGGCGACGCTCCCGAAGGAAAAAAATCCACGCTGTGTAGTACGGTCATAACGGCCCCCACCAATGAGAAATGTTCTCAAAATAGTAATTAAGGCTCCGCGGGCTCACCTTAAATTTTCGACAGCAAACCTCGCAAAAACGGTCCGTTTTTCAAGAAACAGATGGAAAGATCCGGAAATGAGGTAAGCGTCACACTGGCTGAAAAGCCCGCCATTACTGGAAACTGTGAACTGCCTCACGTTCACCTTTGCTTTCTTGCCAGCCCCGGTTTTCGCCTGTCAGTGGCGAGAAGGTGGCTTTTTCTTCCCTTTCTTACACTCGTCGCCAATGACTTAAGAAAGGACGTGACCATGACTTTTCGCCATTGTGTGGCTGTCGATTTAGGCGCATCCAGCGGCCGCGTGATGCTGGCTACCTGGGACTGTAACCAGCGCACGCTTTCGCTTCGGGAAATGCATCGCTTTGTTAACGCCCTGCAAAAGCAGGACGGGTTTGACGTCTGGGATATCGACGCGCTGGAAGCGGAGATCCGCACCGGGCTGAACAACGTCTGCGACGCGGGCATTCTGATCGACAGCATCGGGATTGATACCTGGGGCGTGGATTTCGTGCTGCTCGGGCGCAACGGCGAGCGCATCGGCCTGCCGGTATCGTATCGCGACAGCCGTACCGACGGGTTGATGATGCGCGCCATTGAGCAGCTCGGCACGGCCACGATTTACGGCCGCAGCGGCATTCAGTTCCTGCCGTTTAACACCCTTTATCAGCTGCGGGCGCTGGTTGAGCAGCAGCCGGAGCTGGTGTCGAATGTGGCGCACGCCCTGCTGATCCCCGACTACTTCAGCTATCGCCTGACCGGCAACATGAACTGGGAATACACCAACGCCACTACCACCCAGCTGGTGAATATCAACACCGACAACTGGGATCAGCACCTGCTGAGCTGGACCGGCGCATCGCCCGAGTGGTTCGGCACGCCAACCCATCCCGGTAACGTGATCGGTCAGTGGACTTGCCCGCAGGGGAACGCCATCCCTGTTGTCGCGGTGGCGAGTCACGATACCGCCAGCGCGGTGATTGCCTCCCCGCTTGCCGATAAAAACGCGGCCTATCTCTCTTCCGGCACCTGGTCGCTGATGGGCTTTGAGAGCAAAACCCCCTACACCAGCGACGCGGCGCTGGCGGCGAATATCACCAACGAGGGCGGCGCGGAAGGCCGCTACCGGGTGCTGAAAAATATCATGGGGCTGTGGCTGCTTCAGCGGGTGCTGAAAGAGCAGAACATCACCGACCTGCCCGCGCTTATCGCCGACACCGAAAAGCTGAAGGCCTGCACCTTCCTGATCAACCCGAACGACGACCGCTTTATCAACCCGGCCCACATGAGCGCCGAGATCCAGACCGCCTGCTTCGAAGCCGGGCACGCGGTGCCGTCCAGCGCCGCCGAGCTGGCGCGCTGCATTTTCGACAGCCTCGCCCTGCTGTACGCCGACGTGCTGGGCGAGCTTGCCGCGCTGCGCGGGAGGCCGTTCAGCCAGCTGCATATCGTGGGCGGCGGCTGCCAAAACCGGCTACTGAACCAGCTTTGCGCCGACGCCTGCGGCATCACCGTGGTGGCCGGCCCCGTAGAGGCCTCGACGCTGGGCAATATCGGCATTCAGCTGATGACCCTGGACGAGCTGTCGAACGTCGACGAATTCCGCTCGGTGGTCGCCGCGAACCATCGCCTGACCACCTTCACACCCAATCCCTGCCATGAAATTGCCCGCTACCGGAGGCAGTTTCAGCAAAAACGACTGACAAAGGAGCTTTGCGCATGACCACTCAACTTGAACAAGCCTGGGAACTGGCTAAACAGCGTTTCGCCGCCGTCGGCGTGGATGTCGACGAGGCCCTGCGCCAGCTCGACCGCCTGCCGGTGTCGATGCACTGCTGGCAGGGGGATGACGTCGCCGGTTTCGAGAACCCGGGCGGTTCGCTGACGGGGGGCATTCAGGCGACCGGGAACTATCCGGGCAAGGCGCGAAACGCGACCGAGCTGCGCGCGGATCTGGAGATGGCGCTGAGCCTGATCCCGGGGCCAAAACGCCTGAACCTGCACGCGATTTATCTTGAATCCGACGAGCCGGTGGCGCGTAACGAGATCAAGCCGGAACACTTTAAGAACTGGGTGGAGTGGGCAAAAGCCAACAGGCTCGGGCTGGACTTTAACCCGTCCTGCTTCTCGCACCCGCTGAGCGCGGACGGTTTTACCCTCTCCCACGCCGACGACGAGATCCGCCAGTTCTGGATCGACCACGTCAAAGCCAGCCGCCGCGTGTCCGCGTACTTTGGCGAGCAGCTCGGCACCCCGTCGGTGATGAACATCTGGATCCCGGACGGCATGAAAGATATCACCGTTGACCGCCTCGCCCCGCGCCAGCGCCTGCTGGCCGCGCTGGATGAGGTGATTAGCGAGAAGCTTAACCCGGCGCACCACATCGACGCCGTGGAGAGCAAGCTGTTCGGCATTGGCGCCGAGAGCTATACCGTCGGCTCGAACGAGTTCTATATGGGTTACGCCACCAGCCGCCAGACCGCGCTGTGCCTGGATGCCGGCCACTTCCACCCGACCGAGGTGATCTCCGACAAAATCTCCGCCGCCATGCTCTACGTGCCGCGCCTGCTGCTGCACGTCAGCCGCCCGGTGCGCTGGGACAGCGACCACGTGGTGCTGCTGGATGACGAAACCCAGGCCATCGCCAGCGAAATCATCCGCCATGACCTGTTTGACCGCGTCCACATTGGCCTCGACTTCTTCGACGCCTCCATCAACCGCATCGCGGCGTGGGTGATTGGCACCCGCAACATGAAGAAAGCCCTGCTGCGCGCCCTGCTGGAGCCGACCGCCGCGCTGATGCAGCTGGAGCAGGACGGCGACTACACCGCGCGTCTGGCCCTGCTGGAAGAGCAGAAATCCCTGCCGTGGCAGGCGGTATGGGAGATGTATTGCCAGCGCCACGATGCCCCGGCAGGCAGCCAGTGGCTGGATAACGTGCGGGCTTATGAGAAAGACGTGTTGAGTCAGCGCGGGTAATTTTGCCCTCACCCTAACCCTCTCCCACAGGGAGAGGGAACTTTTACCCCCTCTCCCTGTGGGAGAGGGCTGGGGTGAGGGGTTCAACCTCACCGCGATAACTGGAAATGAAAACTATGCAGACCATCACCCACTCCTGGTTCGTCCAGGGCATGATCAAAGCCACCACCGACGCCTGGCTGAAAGGCTGGGACGAGCGCAACGGCGGCAACCTGACGCTGCGCCTGGACGACGCGGATATCGAGCCGTACGCCGCCGACTTCCATCAGAAGCCGCGCTATATCCCCCTGAGCCAGCCGATGCCGCTGCTCGCCAACACGCCCTTTATCGTCACCGGCTCCGGCAAGTTCTTCCGCAACGTGCAGCTCGATCCCCAGGCCAACCTCGGCGTGGTGAAGGTGGACAGCGACGGCGCGGGCTACCACATTCTGTGGGGGCTGACCGACGAGGCGGTGCCGACCTCTGAGCTGCCCGCGCACTTCCTCTCCCACTGCGAGCGCATCAAGGCGACCAACGGTAAAGACCGCGTGATCATGCACTGCCACGCCACCAACCTCATCGCCCTGACCTACGTGCTGGAAAACAGCACCGACTTCATTACCCGCAAGCTGTGGGAAGGAAGCACCGAATGTCTGGTGGTCTTCCCGGACGGCGTGGGCATTCTGCCGTGGATGGTGCCGGGCACCGACGAGATCGGCCAGGCGACCGCCACCGATATGCAAAAACATTCGCTGGTGCTGTGGCCGTTCCACGGCGTCTTCGGCAGCGGCCCGACGCTGGATGAAGCCTTTGGCCTGATCGACACCGCCGAGAAATCGGCAGAGGTGCTGGTGAAGGTCTACTCGATGGGCGGCATGAAGCAGACCATCACCCGTGAAGAACTGATTGCGCTGGGCAAACGCTTTGGCGTTACCCCGATGCAGTCGGCGTTAGATCTGTACAAATAAAAACATCGCGCCCCGCACAGCGACGGGGCGAAAACCACCTGCAATCCCTACACCTAACTCAAGTCAGTGGAGTAAAAGCAATGAAAATAAAGACAAGCTTGATCCTCACCGTCGCCGCTCTGGCGTTGTCCGGTTCCGCTTTAGCGGAAGTGAAAATCGCTCTCGTGGCGAAATCCCTCGGAAATGGCTTCTTCGAAGCGGCGAACGTCGGCGCGCAGGAGGCGGCCAAAGAGTTAGGCGATGTAAAAGTGATTTATACCGGCCCGACCACTACCACGGCGGAAGCGCAGATCGAGGTGCTGAACGGGCTGATCGCCCAAGGGGTGGACGCGATCGCCATCTCGGCAAACGATCCGGATGCTTTAGTCCCGGTGCTGAAAAAGGCGATGCAGCGCGGCATTAAGGTGGTCTCCTGGGATTCCGGCGTGGCGAAGGCCGGGCGGCAGATCCACCTGAACCCGTCCAATAACGCCCTGATCGGCGAAACCAACGTGAAGCTCGCCGCCGACGCGCTGAAATCCCTGAACGTGGAGAAAGGTGACGTCGCGGTGCTAAGCGCCACGCCAACCTCCACCAACCAGAACACCTGGATTGCGGAGATGAAAAAGGTGCTGCCGCAGTACCCGTCCGTCAATCTGGTGACCGTGGCCTACGGCGACGATCTCTCTGACAAAAGCTACCGCGAAGCGGTTGGCCTGCTGAAAACCTACCCGGACCTGAAGGTGATCGTCTCCCCGTCGTCCGTCGGCATTGTCGCCGCCGCGCAGGCGGTCAAAGACCAGGGCAAGATTGGCAAAGTGTACGTGACGGGCTTAGGGCTGCCGTCCGAAATGGCGGGCGCGGTGAAGTCCGGTGCCAGCAAGAGCTTTGCCATCTGGAACCCGATTGATCTGGGCTATGCTGCTACCTATCTGGCGGACGACCTGGTGAAAGGCACGGCGACCAAAGACGAAGCCAGCATGGGCAGGCTCGGCAAGGTGAAGCTGGATGCCGACGGCAACGGCGCGATGGCGGAGCCGTTCGTCTACGATGCCAGCAATATTGATAAGTTCTCGAAGATTTTCTAATCCTTTCCCCCTCTCCCTGTGGGAGAGGGCCGGGGTGAGGGCATCAGGCCGCATTTCCCTCACCCTCACCCTCTCCCGAGGGGAGAGGGGATACTACGGAGAACTATCATGACCCCATTGCTACAGCTTTCGGGCATCACCAAAGTCTTCCCCGGCGTGCGCGCGCTTGAGAATGTGCAGCTCGCGCTCTGGCCCGGCAAGGTAACGGCGCTGATCGGCGAAAACGGCGCGGGCAAATCGACGCTGGTCAAAGTGATGACCGGCATCTATCAGCCTGACGAGGGCGAGATCCTCTACAAGGCCATCCCCGTTCAGCTTTCGACGCCGGAATCGGCACACAAAATCGGCATTACCGCCATTCATCAGGAAACCGTGCTCTTTGACGAGCTCTCGGTCACCGAAAATATTTTCGTCGGTCAGTATCTCTGTAAGGGCCCGTTCAGAAAGCTCGACTGGCCGGAGATGCACCGCCGGGCGCAGGCGATCCTTACCCGTCTGGAGGTGCAAATCGACCCGCGCGCCACGCTCAAAACCCTGAGCATCGCCCAGCGCCACATGGTTGCCATTGCCCGAGCCCTGTCGTTTGAGGCGCAGGTGGTGATTCTTGACGAACCCACGGCGGCGCTGTCGCAGCACGAAATCCTGGAGTTTTACCAGATCGTCGAGCGCCTCAAGCAGGAGGGCAAAGCCATCCTGTTTATCTCGCACAAGTTCGACGAGATTTTTGAGCTGGCGGACCATTACACCGTTCTGCGCGACGGCGCGTTCGTCGGGGCGGGCGCGATAAATGAGATCACCGAAGAGCGCATGGTGTCGATGATGGTCGGTCGCGCCATTACCCAGACCTTCCCGAAAGTGGCGTGCGAGAAAGGCAACACGGTGCTGGAGGTGAAGGATCTGTGCCACCCGACCGAGTTCGCCCATATTTCGTTCAGCCTGCGCAAGGGCGAGATCCTCGGCTTTTACGGTCTGGTCGGGGCTGGACGTACCGAGCTGATGCAGGCGCTCTCCGGCGTGACGCGCCCGTCGTTCGGGGAAATTATCCTCAACGGTAAGGCGCAGCGCTTCCGCCAGCCGGCGGATGCCATCAGCGCGGGTATCGTCTGCGTGCCGGAGGAGCGGCAAAAGCAGGGGGCGATTATCGAACTGTCGATTGCCCAGAACATCAGCCTGCCCCAGCTTGGAAAACTCAATCCGAACGGCGTGCTCCACGACGATCGCGAATGGCGGCTGGCCGACGAGTACGCCAGACGCCTCCAGGTCAAAGCCTTTAGCTGGAAGCAGGCGGTGGAAACCCTCTCCGGCGGCAACCAGCAGAAAGTGGTGATCGGCAAATGGCTGGCGACGCATCCTGAGGTGATCATCCTCGATGAGCCGACAAAAGGCATCGATATCGGCTCAAAGGCGGCCGTTCATCAATTTATGTCCGAGCTGGTCGGCCAGGGTCTGGCGGTGATCATGGTGTCGTCCGAGCTGCCGGAAGTAATGGGCATGGCGGACCGCATCATCGTGATGCACGAAGGGCTGATGGTGGCGGAATACCGGGCGGGCGACGCGACGGCGGAAACCATCGTCAGCGCCGCCAGCGGTGCAAAACAGGAGGCGGCGTAACATGCTCAATTCACTGTTAAAACACCGGGAAGCCCTGCTCGGCGCGGTGATTGTGCTGATGGTCGTCGCCATCGGCAGCCGCGTGCCGTCGTTTATCGCACCGGTCAATCTGGTGGAGATGTTTAACGACACCTCCATTCTTATCATCCTGGCGCTCGGGCAGATGATGGTGCTGCTCACCAAAGGCATCGACCTGTCGATGGCGGCGAACCTGGCGCTGACCGGGATGATCGTCGCGCTGATTAACTTCCACTACCCGGCCGTTCCGGTCTGGGCGCTGCTAATCCTCGCTACCGGGCTGGGGCTGCTGATGGGCGTCATCAACGGCCTGCTGGTGTGGAAGCTCGGCATTCCGGCGATTGTGGTGACGCTCGGCACCATGAGCATCTACCGGGGGATTATCTTTCTGCTCTCCGGCGGCGGCTGGGTGAACTCCAACCAGATGGGGGCCGATTTCCTCGGCCTGCCGCGCGCGTCGGTGCTGGGCTTGCCTGTCTTAAGCTGGTGCGCCATCGCCGCGCTGCTGCTGGTAGGCTATTTCCTGCGCTACAGCCGTACCGGGCGGGCGCTGTACACCGCGGGCGGTAACGCCACGGCGGCGTACTACACCGGGATCAACGCGGGCAAGATGCAGTTCGTCAGCTTCTGCCTCTCCGGTCTGCTCGCCGGGTTCTGCGGCTATCTGTGGATCTCGCGCTTTGCGGTGGCCTACGTGGATGTCGCCAACGGCTTTGAATTGCAGGTGGTGGCTGCGTGCGTGATAGGCGGGATCGGCACCATGGGCGGCACCGGGCGCGTGCTCGGCTGCCTGTTCGGCGCGCTGTTCCTCGGCGTAATCAACAACGCCCTGCCGGTGATTGGCGTGTCGCCGTTCTGGCAGATGGCGATCTCCGGCACGGTGATTGTGATTGCGGTGCTGCTGAACGAGCGCGGCAACAAGCGTAAAGGGCGGCTGATCCTGCGCGATGCGGCGCTGGCGCGTCAGAAACTGGCGGTGAAATCATGAGCAAGATGATGACTTCTGAAGAGATGAAACCGGCCCCTGCGCCTGCGGGGATTTTCCGCCGCCTGCTGTGCTGGGAAGGCTTTCTGCTGGCGGTGACGCTGGCGGTGTTCGTGGTGAACGCGCTGGCCTCGCCCTACTTCCTGAACGTCTGGAACCTGTCCGACGCGACCTTCAACTTCACCGAAAAGGCGATCGTCGTGCTGCCGATGGCGATGCTGATCGTCGCGCGTGAAATTGACCTATCGGTGGCCTCGACCATTGCGCTGAGCTCCACGGTGATGGGCTTTTGCGCGGCGGCGGGAATAGATACGCCGCTGCTGGTGTGCGCGGGCCTCGGCGTCGGGCTGCTGTGCGGGCTGTTCAACGGCATTCTGGTGACGCGCTTTAACCTGTCGTCCATCGTGATCACCATCGGCACCATGAGCCTGTATCGCGGCATTACCTACATCCTGCTCGGCGACCAGGCGCTGAACAGCTACCCGGAGAGCTTTGCCTGGTTCGGGCAGGGCTACGTCTGGGGGGCGCTGTCGTTTGAGTTCACGCTGTTTATCGTCCTCGCCGCGCTGTTTGCCTTTTTGCTGCACCGCACCAACTTTGGCCGCCGCACCTACGCCATCGGCAATAACCCGACCGGGGCGTGGTATTCCGGCATTAACGTTAAACGCCACAACCTGATCCTGTTTGCGCTGGTGGGGCTGATGTCCGGCCTGGCGTCGGTGCTGTTGACCTCGCGTCTGGGCAGCACCCGCCCGACGATTGCGATGGGCTGGGAGCTGGCGGTGGTGACGATGGCGGTGCTCGGCGGGGTCAATATTCTGGGCGGGTCCGGCAGCATGGTGGGCGTGATTATCGCCGCCTTCCTGATGGGGCTGGTGACCTTTGGCCTGAGCCTGCTTAACGTGCCCGGCATTGTAATGTCGGTGATTATCGGCGCGATGCTGATCGTGGTGATCTCGCTGCCGATTATTACCCGCCGGGTGATGCAGCGAAGACGGATCTAACTGCCGGGTGGCACTGCGTTTACCCGGCCTACGATTGTAGGCCCGTGCAAGCGCAGCGCCGCCGGGCATAAAAATCACCGTAATTAAGGAGAATTATCATGAGCTTTATGTTGGCGCTGCCAAAAATCAGCCTGCACGGCGCGGGTGCAATCGGCGATATGGTCAATCTGGTGGCAAACAAACAGTGGGGCAAGGCGCTCATTGTCACCGACGGTCAGCTGGTAAAGCTGGGGCTGCTCGACAGCCTGTTTGCCGCGCTGGATGCGCATCAGATGTCGTATCACCTGTTTGACGAGGTCTTCCCGAACCCGACGGAAGCGCTGGTGCAGAAGGGATTTACCGCCTGGCAGGAGGCGGAGTGCGACTACCTTATTGCCTTCGGCGGCGGCAGCCCGATTGATACCGCGAAAGCGATTAAAATCCTCACCGCCAACCCCGGCCCGTCGACCGCCTATTCCGGCGTGGGCAAGGTGAAAAATGCGGGCGTGCCGCTGGTGGCGATTAATACCACCGCGGGCACGGCGGCGGAGATGACCAGCAACGCGGTGATTATCGACTCCGCGCGGCAGGTGAAAGAGGTGATTATCGATCCAAATATTATCCCGGATATCGCCGTGGACGACGCGAGCGTGATGCTCGATATCCCGGCTTCCGTGACCGCCGCAACCGGCATGGACGCGCTGACCCACGCCATCGAAGCTTACGTATCCATTGGCGCCCACCCGCTGACCGACGCCAACGCGCTGGAGGCGATTCGCCTGATTGCCCTCTGGCTGCCTGCGGCGGTGGATAACGGCAACGATCTCAACGCGCGCGAACAGATGGCCTTCGGGCAGTATCTGGCGGGCATGGCGTTCAACAGCGCCGGGCTGGGGCTGGTTCACGCGCTGGCGCATCAGCCGGGGGCGACCCACAACCTGCCGCACGGCGTGTGCAACGCCATCCTGCTGCCGATCATCGAAAACTTTAACCGCCCGAACGCGGTGGCGCGCTTTGCCCGCGTGGCGCAGGCGATGGGCGTCGATACGCGCGGCATGAGCGACGAAGCCGCCAGCATGGCGGCGATTCAGGCCATCCGCGACCTGAGCGCCCGCGTGGGGATCCCGTCCGGCTTCAGCCAGCTTGGCGTGACTAAAGCCGATATCGAAGGCTGGCTGGATAAAGCCCTCGCCGATCCGTGTGCGCCGTGCAACCCACGCACCGCCAGCCGCGACGAGGTGCGCGAGCTGTATCTGGAGGCGTTATGATCCGTAAAGCGTTTGTGATGCAGGTAAACCCGGACGCCCACGAAGAGTATGCGCGCCGCCACAGCCCAATCTGGCCGGAACTGGAAGCGGTGCTGAAAGCCCACGGCGCGCACCGTTACGCCATTTATCTCGATAAGGCGCGCAACCTGCTGTTTGCGACCGTGGAGATTGAATCGGAGGAGCGCTGGAACGCGGTGGCGGCCACCGAGGTGTGCCAGCGCTGGTGGAAACACATGCGCGACGTGATGCCGTCGAACCCGGATAACAGCCCGGTGAGCGCCGAGCTGAAAGAGGTGTTTTATTTAGACTGAGCCTGAGCACGCTGTCGCCCCGCGACAGCGTGCGTTAATTCTGCTCCGCCACCAGCAGCGCGTGGGTGTCCGGCTCCAGGGCTTTGAAAATGTGCTGCTGGTCGGCGGGATAGCAGATGTAATCCCCCGGCCCTAACTCTTCGGGCGCGTCCGTCAGCCCCACCAGCGCTCTGCCCTGCGTCACGATAATGTGTTCCACCGAACCCGGCGGATGCGGCTCTGAGATACGGTCGGCGCCCGGCTGGGTCAGCAGCAGGTACACATCCCGGCGCGCGCCCGGCGGACAGGCGGCGAGCAAAATAGCCTCGTAGTTAGCCTGCCCGGCCACCACCTTCGTGCCTTCTCCCCGGCGGATCACCTGCGTTGTCGGGAGCTGCGGCTCCAGCAGGCGCGCAAACGGAATATCCAGCGCCACGCAGAGCGACCACAGGGTTTCCAGACTCGGGTTGCCGTTGCCGGATTCCAGCTGCGACAGGGTGGATTTGGCGATCCCGGCACGGCGGGCAATTTCCGCCAGTGAAAGCCCGGTTCGCAGGCGCTCTCGCACCAGACTTTTGGCGATTACGCTGATTGGCTGCGTCATAAAACGACCTTTTTGTTCTATAAATCGAACGAATCGTTCATCTTGAAAAACGATATGGATGCGTTCATTATAATGGAAATTCGTTCGATATGGCTAAAATTGCATGAAGCATCACCTCTCCTGCCTGAAAGGCGACACCATCAAAGCAATCATCCTGGTCTGCCTCGCGGTGGGCGTTGTCGGCATGTCCTACGGCTCGCTGGCGATGGCCTACGGCTTTCCGCTCTGGGTGCCGTTTTTGCTCTCCATCACCGTGCTGGCGGGGGCGTCTGAGTTTATGTTTATCGGGATTGTGGCAAGCGGCGGTAATCCGCTGGCCGCCGCCGCCGCCGGGTTGCTGGTCAACGCGCGTCATGTGCCCTTCGGCGTGACGGTGCGGGAGCTGGTGGGCAAGCGCGGCCTGAGCTTTTTGGGCTGCCACATTATGAACGATGAAAGCGTGGTGTTTGGCCTGTCGCAAAAAACGCCCGAGCAGCGTAAGGCGGCCTACTGGCTCTGCGGGCTGGGGGTGGCGATTGTCTGGCCGCTCGGCGCGCTGCTGGGGGCGATGGTCGGCAAGCTGCTGCCCGACCCGGAAACCATCGGGCTGGACGCCGTGTTCCCGGCTATCCTGCTGGCGTTGGTGGTCCCTGCCTTTAAAAACCGCACCACGCTTATCCGCGCCTGTAGCGGCGCAGTTCTCTCACTCGCCGCCGTGCCGTTTGCACCGGTGGGTTTGCCGGTTCTGCTCTCTTTACTCGGCCTTGCCGCGAGGAAAAAATAATGGAAAACATGACGGTCTTTATTCTGGGCATCGCCATTTTATCGGCGGGCACCTATTTAATGCGTCTTGGCGGGGCAAAACTCGGCAGCCGACTGGCGTTATCCGAGCGTTCTCAGGCGCTGCTGTCCGATGCGGCAACGGTGCTGCTTTTTTCCGTGGCGCTGGCGACCACCTTTTATGAGGGGGAACATTTCGCGGGCATGGCGCGGGTGCTGGGCGTGGCGTTCGCCGTGTTTCTCGCCTGGCGCAAGATGCCGTTAATTGTGGTGATCGTTGCGGCAGCGGTGGTGACTGCCCTGCTGCGTCTGGCGGGGATCCAATAAAAAAAGCGCCCCGGGGGCGCTCTTTCGACGATGTTGCCTGCTTATTTGTTCAGTTCAGCGGTCATGTGTACGCGGTTACCGGCGAAAGCCTGGGTAATTTTGTAAGATGACGCGCCCGCTTCCTGAGCCTGTGCCGCGATTTTTGCTTCTGCGCTATCAATGGTAGAGGCGGTTGCGGTCACGGTCTGTGCAGCGAAAGAACCGAAAGACGTAGCCAGAGCGATTACTGCGACAAAATTTTTGATGCTTTTCATGATATAAACCCTTTCGTTAAGTTGTTTGTTTAAGGCGCCGTGCCTTGATGAGATAAATATTAGACCTCATCATGAACAACTAAAAGCGGAAGGATTTGCTAATCTTTTTCAAAATTACTGATCAACTATTAAGCGCTGCGGATGGGTATAAATTGTCGCGCGTCCCGGCTTACAGAATCCCACCAGCGTCAGGTTGCAGCGCTCGGCCACGTCGACCGCCAGCGTGGTCGCCGCCGATACCGCGAACAGAATTTCGATACCGCACATGGCGGACTTCTGCACCATCT
Source organism: Enterobacter sp. 186315 (assembly GCF_053290175.1). NCBI lineage: Bacteria > Pseudomonadati > Pseudomonadota > Gammaproteobacteria > Enterobacterales > Enterobacteriaceae > Enterobacter > Enterobacter sp. 186315. The sequence continues at coordinate 29,413 of NZ_JBPTTK010000025.1, forward strand.
CATAGCTCGCCCGGCTGGAGACCAGCGCCGCACCCTGCTGCCAGAGCGCGTTTTCACGCGCCCGACGCCCGAGCAGCTTATCCAGCGCCACGTGACGCCCGACATCCTCGTGCCCGCCGGCAATCTCACCCGACGGCAGCACCCACGCCGCCGCGTGCGTACAGCCGCTCAGCTGACCTATTGGCTGGACGTCGTTGAGATGCTCCAGCGCCTTGTCGAGATGGGCGAGGTTAAAGGTCTGGGTAAACGGCAGCGGCGTAATGGGCTTGCCGATATCATTGAGCTGCTCAACCCCGCACACGCCGCAGCCCGTGCGTCCGGCCAGCGCCCGACGGCGCTCTTTCAACCCCATAAAGCGGCGGCTGGAAAGCTCAATCTGCACTTCGAGGCCGTTGCAGGCCTGCACCACGTCCATGCCGTAGATCTCCTGCGGATGCTCGATAATGCCTTCCGACAGCGAAAAACCCATCGCGAACAGCTCAAGGTCTTTGGGCGAGGCCATCATCACCACGTGCGAAATGCCGTTGTACACCAGGGCAACGGGCACTTCTTCCGCCAGAAAATCGGGCGTAGCGCGGGAGAGTTGGGGTGGTCTGCGTACCGACATTTCCACAATGCCCGCGGGCAGTGGCAGCGAGTCGATAGCACGGTTTTGTTTAGACACGACGGTATTCCTGAACAACCACGGAGGTGAGCCTGCTATTGCATCACAAAGTGCAGGGCTTACGCATAGTATGGATCAATTTTTCAGCATCGAGTTTACCTACTCCATTGGGAGGGGTGCAACCGGCGTCCTGATACACCCCTTTAACATGCAGGGTTATTAATGTGATTGATATCACATTTTATAATCAATGCCGTGATAATACGTTCACTTTGTTTTAACGCGGTTGGAACAGGCATACCGACATTGTGGTATTCTGTTGATATCCCTCGTGGGAATGAGGGTTTAACGCAAATTTTTCTCCTTTGCGGTTCATTCTCAACCGTAAAGTAAAACAATAATTACCCAAAAGATGACGCACCGCAGCCAACGAGCCTGCGGCGCGGCGTATTGAGGGTAGCAATGTCGAAACAAGGAGTGACCCATGCAGGTCAGCAGAAGGCAGTTCTTTAAGATCTGCGCTGGCGGTATGGCAGGCACCACGGCAGCGGCACTGGGCTTTGCACCCGGCGTAGCGCTGGCGGAAACGCGGCAGTACAAGCTGCTGCGCACCCGTGAAACCCGTAATACCTGTACGTACTGCTCTGTCGGTTGCGGGCTGTTGATGTATAGCCTCGGCGACGGTGCAAAAAATGCCAAAGCGTCAATCTTCCACATCGAAGGCGACCCGGATCACCCGGTCAACCGCGGTGCGTTATGTCCGAAAGGGGCCGGTCTGGTGGACTTTATCCACTCTGAAAGCCGCCTCAAATACCCGGAATACCGCGCCCCAGGCTCTGACAAATGGCAGCAAATCAGCTGGGAAGAGGCATTTGACCGCATTTCCAAACTGATGAAAGAAGACCGCGATGCTAACTTCATCGATAAAAATGCCGATGGCGTAACGGTCAACCGCTGGCTCTCTACCGGGATGTTGTGTGCGTCCGCATCCAGTAACGAAACCGGCTATTTAACCCAGAAATTCACGCGTGCGCTCGGTATGCTCGCGGTCGACAACCAGGCGCGTGTCTGACACGGACCAACGGTAGCAAGTCTTGCTCCAACATTTGGTCGCGGTGCGATGACCAACCACTGGGTCGACATCAAGAACGCCAACCTCATTGTGGTGATGGGCGGTAACGCCGCTGAAGCGCACCCTGTCGGGTTCCGCTGGGCGATGGAAGCCAAAATCCACAACGGTGCGAAACTGATTGTGATCGATCCCCGCTTTACGCGTACTGCGTCAGTGGCGGATTTCTACACCCCTATTCGTTCAGGTACTGACATTACTTTCCTGTCAGGTGTCTTGCTGTACCTGATGAACAACGAAAAATATAACCGCGAATACACCGAGGCCTACACCAACGCCAGCCTGATTGTGCGTGAGGACTACAGCTTCGACGATGGTCTGTTCAGCGGTTATGACGCCGAAAAACGCAGGTACGACAAAACCAGCTGGAACTACGAGCTGGATGAGAAGGGCTTTGCGAAGCGCGACACCACCCTGCAACACCCGCGCTGCGTGTGGAATCTGCTGAAAGAGCACGTTTCCCGCTACACGCCAGACGTGGTTGAGAACATCTGCGGCACGCCGAAGGCCGACTTCCTGAAAGTGTGCGAGATGATTGCAGAAACCAGCGCGAAAGATAAAACCGCGTCGTTCCTGTATGCGCTCGGCTGGACGCAACACTCCATCGGCGCGCAGAACATCCGTACGATGGCAATGGTTCAGCTGCTGCTTGGCAACATGGGGATGGCAGGCGGCGGCGTTAACGCCCTGCGCGGTCACTCCAACATTCAGGGTCTGACCGACCTCGGCCTGCTGTCTCAAAGCCTGCCGGGCTATATGAACCTGCCAAGCGAGAAACAGACCGATCTGCAAACCTACCTGACGGCCAGCACGCCAAAACCGCTGCTCGAAGGCCAGGTGAACTACTGGGGCAACTATCCGAAGTTCTTCGTTTCCATGATGAAGGCCTTCTTCGGCGATAAAGCAACGGCGGAAAACAGCTGGGGCTTTGACTGGCTGCCGAAGTGGGACAAGGGTTACGACGTTCTCCAGTACTTCGAAATGATGAACCAGGGCAAGGTCAACGGCTATATCTGCCAGGGCTTTAACCCGGTGGCCTCGTTCCCGAACAAGAACAAGGTTGTCGCGTCCCTGTCGAAGCTGAAGTTCCTGGTGACGATTGACCCGCTCAACACCGAAACCTCGACCTTCTGGCAGAACCACGGTGAATCGAACGACGTTGATCCGTCGAAGATTCAGACCGAGGTGTTCCGTCTGCCGTCCACCTGCTTCGCGGAAGAGAACGGTTCTATCGTTAACTCCGGCCGCTGGTTGCAGTGGCACTGGAAAGGTGCGGACGCCCCGGGTATCGCCATGAACGACGGCGAGATCCTGGCCGGTATTTTCTTACGCCTGCGTAAGATGTATGCGGCAGAAGGCGGCGCGACCCCGGAACCGGTTCTGAACATGACCTGGAACTACGCGACGCCGGAAAATCCGCAGCCAGAAGAAGTGGCGATGGAGAGCAACGGTAAGGCGCTGGCAGACGTTATCGACCCGGCCACCGGTACGGTACTGGCGAAGAAAGGCGATCAGCTCAGCACCTTCGCGCACCTGCGCGATGACGGTACAACGTCGAGCGGCTGCTGGATCTTTGCCGGTAGCTGGACGCCGAAAGGCAACCAGATGGCCAACCGCGATAACGCCGACCCGTCAGGTCTGGGTAATACGCTGGGCTGGGCATGGGCGTGGCCGCTTAACCGCCGCATCCTCTATAACCGTGCCTCCGCTGACCCGCAGGGCAACCCGTGGGATCCGAAGCGTCAGCTGCTGAAGTGGGACGGCGCGAAATGGGGCGGCGTGGATATTCCGGACTACAGCACTGCCGCACCTGGCAGCGACGTTGGGCCGTTTATCATGCAGCCAGAAGGGATGGGTCGCCTGTTTGCTATCGATAAGATGGCCGAAGGACCGTTCCCGGAACACTACGAGCCGTTTGAAACGCCGCTGGGCACCAACCCGCTGCACCCGAACGTGGTCTCTAACCCGGCAGCCCGTATCTTTAAGGGCGATTTCGAAGCGCTGGGTAAAAAGGACAAGTTCCCGTATGTCGGCACCACTTACCGTCTGACCGAGCACTTCCACTACTGGACCAAGCACGCGCTGCTTAACGCTATCGCGCAGCCGGAACAGTTTGTGGAGATCGGCGAGAAGCTGGCGAACAAGCTCGGCATTGCCCACGGCGATACCGTGAAGGTCTCCTCTAACCGTGGCTATATCAAGGCCAAAGCGGTGGTGACCAAGCGCATTCGCACGCTGAACGTTCACGGTCAGCAGGTGGATACTATCGGTATTCCGATTCACTGGGGTTATGAAGGCGTGACGAAGAAAGGGTTTATTGCAAACACCCTGACGCCGTTCGTCGGCGATGCGAACACGCAGACGCCGGAGTTTAAGGCCTTCCTCGTGAACGTGGAAAAGGTGTAACGGAGACGACTTATGGCTTATCAATCGCAAGACATCATTCGTCGTTCCGCGACTAACGGTTTCACTCCCGCGCCACAGGCGCGGGACCACCAGCAGGAAGTGGCGAAGCTTATCGACGTGACCACCTGTATCGGCTGTAAAGCCTGTCAGGTGGCCTGTTCTGAGTGGAACGACCTCCGTGACGAAGTGGGTCACAACGTCGGGGTGTACGACAACCCGGCCGACCTGACCGCCAAGTCCTGGACGGTGATGCGTTTCTCGGAAGTAGAGCAGAACGACAAGCTGGAATGGCTTATCCGCAAAGACGGCTGTATGCACTGCGCGGATCCGGGCTGCCTGAAGGCGTGTCCGTCAGAAGGGGCTATCATTCAGTATGCCAACGGTATCGTCGACTTCCAGTCTGAACAGTGCATCGGCTGCGGCTACTGCATTGCGGGCTGCCCGTTCGACGTGCCGCGCCTGAACCCGGAAGACAACCGCGTCTACAAATGCACGCTGTGCGTCGACCGCGTAACCGTCGGCCAGGAGCCAGCGTGCGTGAAGACCTGCCCGACCGGCGCTATCCACTTTGGTTCTAAAGAGGATATGAAAACGCTGGCGGCAGAGCGCGTGGGCGAGCTGAAAACCCGTGGTTACGACAACGCGGGCCTGTACGATCCGGCCGGTGTTGGCGGTACGCACGTCATGTACGTGCTGCACCACGCCGACAAGCCGAATCTGTATCACGGCCTGCCGGAGAACCCGGAAATCAGCGCCACCGTGAAGTTCTGGAAAGGCATCTGGAAACCGCTGGCAGCGGTCGGCTTTGCGGCTACCTTCGCAGCCAGTATCTTCCACTACGTCGGTGTCGGCCCGAACCGTGCGGAAGAGGAAGAAGACAACCTGCATGAAGAGAAAGACGAGGTGCGCAAATGAGAAGACGTGACACCATCGTGCGCTATACCGCGCCGGAACGTATCAACCACTGGGTCACCGCCTTCTGCTTCATGCTGGCGGCGATAAGCGGGCTGGGATTCTTCTTCCCGTCCTTCAACTGGTTGATGCAAATTATGGGGACACCACAGCTGGCGCGTATTCTGCACCCGTTTGTCGGCGTCATCATGTTTGCGTCGTTTATCATCATGTTTTTCCGTTACTGGCATCACAACCTAATCAATCGGGATGATATCTTTTGGGCGAAGAATATTCGTAAGATCGTCGTCAACGAGGAAGTAGGTGATACCGGGCGTTATAACTTCGGCCAGAAATGCGTATTCTGGGCGGCGATTATCTTCCTGGTCCTGTTGCTGGTCAGCGGTGTGATCATCTGGCGTCCGTACTTTGCGCCTGCTTTCTCAATCCCGGTGATCCGATTCGCGCTGATGCTGCATTCATTTGCCGCAGTGGCGTTAATTGTGGTTATCATGGTGCATATTTACGCCGCCCTTTGGGTGAAAGGCACCATTACCGCGATGGTGGAAGGATGGGTAACCAAAACGTGGGCGAAGAAACATCACCCGCGCTGGTACCGTGAAGTCCGCCAGAAACAGGAAAAGTCATCTGAATGAGTATTCGCATAATCCCGCAAGATGAGCTGGGTTCGAGCGAGAAACGCACGGCGGATTACATTCCGCCGTTGTTATTCCCCAGACTCAAGAACCTCTACAACCGCCGCGCAGAACGCCTGCGCGAGCTGGCAGAGAGCAATCCGCTGGGCGATTTCCTGCGCTTTGCCGCGCTTGTCGCCCACGCGCAGGAGGTGGTGCTGTACGACCACCCGCTGCAACTGGATCTCACCGCGCGCATTAAAGAAGCCAGCGAGCAGGGCAAGCCGCCGCTGGATATTCACGTCCTGCCGCGCGACAAGCACTGGCATAAGCTGCTCCACTCCCTGATTGCCGAGCTGAAGCCCGAGATGAGCGGTACCGCGCTGGCGGTGATCGAGAATCTGGAAAAGGCCTCCGATCAGGAGCTGGAAGAGATGGCGAGCGCGCTGTTCGCGTCCGACTTCTCGCTGGTCAGCAGCGATAAAGCCCCGTTTATCTGGGCTGCCCTGTCGCTCTACTGGGCGCAAATGGCGAGCCTGATCCCAGGCAAAGCCCGCGCTGAATACGGCGAAGCACGCCAGTTCTGCCCGGTGTGCGGCTCAATGCCGGTCTCCAGCATGGTGCAAATTGGTACCACGCAGGGGCTGCGCTACCTGCACTGCAACCTGTGCGAAACCGAGTGGCACGTGGTGCGCATCAAGTGCAGCAACTGCGAGCAGACCCGCGATCTGAACTACTGGTCGCTGGAAAACGAAGAAGCAGCGGTGAAAGCCGAGAGCTGTGGCGACTGCGGCACTTACCTGAAAATTCTTTATCAGGAAAAAGACCCTAAAGTTGAAGCGGTCGCTGACGATCTCGCCTCGCTGATTCTGGACGCCAAAATGGAGCAGGAGGGCTTTGCCCGTAGCTCTATTAACCCGTTCCTGTTCCCGGGTGAAGGGGAGTAGTCTCCTGTAATAGTGCCGGGCGGCGCAAGCTTGCCCGGCCTACAGTTGATAAGGCGTCACCACCCCGGCGATCCCCGAAAAGTCTTTTGTATTCCTTGAAACTAACGGGCAATTCCTGCTCTGTGCCGTCGCTAAAATAATGGCATCCGGCAGCTTCATGCCGTGCTTCTCACGAAGAAGAACGCTTCGTTCAGCAATTTCACGCGACACATCAATAATCTCAAACGCGCCCATCACCGCCGCTGTTTTTACTTCCTGACCATGTTTGCGAGCGCCGACCATGACTTCCATCCAGGTGATCAGGCTAATAGCCCGACGCGACGCGGTACGATCGATTGTGTCCGCAGCTTCAACGCGATTATTGAAAAGATCGATAAGAATATTGGTATCAAACACCGCCATGTGTTCCATGATTACCACTCCTCACGCAGCTTACGTTCGTACTCAAGCCCATCTTCCTGCTGGTTTCCCCAAAGGCCAAGCGCATCGCGAATAACCGACGTGCTTTGCTGATCGAGATACAACTCGATGGCTTCTCGCAGCAACTCGGCACGCGGCTGGTTGCGTAGCTGTTTCAGATTATCCAGCCGTTGGATTACATCATCCGACAAATCGATCAGGATCCTGCCCATGTTAAGCTCCGCCAGCAAACTCATATATCACCTCAGTATATCATAATTGTCCATTTTTAAGGCAACATACGCTTTTTTTAATTAGGGTTAAAGCAGCCGACAGGCGTTTATCCGGTATTTGCGAGCCGCTTTCCAGATCGCTCTGCTCCCAAAATTTGTTGTTTTCTTCCGCAAAAAACCAGGCTATAACTGTATATTCATACAGCTTAAAAGAACGTTACTATGGCTCTGGAAAACGGGATTGCGCAGTTAGTTAAGGACTTTATTGATGCAGGAAGGCCTTCTTCGCGTGACCAGAATATTGATGACCGAAGAAAAGGATATATTGCCAGTACGGTACTCGCCGGGAAAAAAGAAGCTCGCGTCCAGATTGAAACGCGCGTCATTGATGACCTCACCTTTCAGATTTATTCGCCTCTCAATGCCACCGAAACGTTACCCGGTGCCCTCTATTATCACGGCGGATGCTTTGTCAGCGGAGGTTTTGAAACCCACGATAACCAGCTCCGCCAGCTGGCGTTTTACGGTAACTGTCGGATCGTTGCGGTCCAGTACAGACTGGCACCCGAGCATAGGTTCCCTGCTGCGCATGACGACGCAGAGCGAGCTGCAACGCTTGTCTGGCAAAATGCAGAAATATTTGGCGTAAACAAAAACCGCATCACCCTTTGCGGTGACAGCGCAGGGGGGCATCTGGCGCTGGTGACGGCTCTGAGGATCAAGGCCAACGGTCTCTGGAACCCGGCTCAGCTCATTCTCATCTATCCCATGCTCGACGCTACGGCCAGTTTTGATAGCTATATCCTTAATGGCCAGGATTACGTTATTACCCGCGATACCCTGCTCAGCGGATATGAAATGTATCTCGCAGATACCGACCGTCAGCATCCTGAAGCCAGCCCGCTGTGGCGGAATGATCTTAACGGTCTTCCGCCGGTGCACATTATTACCGCCGAGTACGATCCCCTATGCGATGAGGGAGAAATGTTGTACCAGCATCTGGCAGAGCAGGAGGTGAGGTGTACCGCTCAGCGGTGGCAGGGGGTCATTCATGGCTTCTTTCAGCTTGGCGGCATTAGCCAGTCAGCGCGAGACGTTATGCGGGACATCGCCTGGCGGATAAGCTCCGCCCGGCGATAATGCTCGAGCAGTTACTCCTCCTCGTTCCCACCCTCTTCAAACGCGCCGTAGGGCTTCGCGGGGAGCACGATGTAGGTGCCTTCAAACACGGCGCCTGAGGTGTCATCGCCAAACAGCTCAACCTGCATCTGCACGCGGGCTTTGCGGCCTCGCGCCAGACGGTCGAGATCCCCCCCGAGCGCGCCCAGGTCGGCGACGGCGCTTGGCTTACCGCTGATCGGCGCGCTGTAGCGAATGTGGGCATCGGCCAGAATGATGGTGCCGCCGAGGTGGCGCTCGCGCAGCATCAGCCAGATCAGGCCCCAGCCGGTCAGCGTCGCCAGCGAGAAGAGGCTACCCGCAAACAGGGTGTGGTGCGGATTTTGATTGCCGGTCTCGGGCATAGTGGTAATGAATTTCTGCCCGGTGTACTGCTGAATGCGCACGCCCATCTTTTCACTTAACGGGATGTGCTGATACCAGGCCTGCTGGAGCTGCCCGCACCAGTCGGCGCGGTGCAAAATATCATCCAGCGTGGCGATAGGTTTGATCATCAAAAAGTGACGAATTGGCGTGGTCTGCGGGGCGGTAATCTCCCCCTGATTCACAAAACCGAGCTTGGCAAAGAACTCGACGGCGTCTTCGCGGGCGCTACAGGTGACGCGTTTGACCCCTTCCTGACGGGCGACGGATTCCAGCGTCATCGCCATCAGCGTACCCAGGCCTTTGTCCTGAACGGACGGATGAACCGCCATAAAGCGGATTGAGGCTTCGTTATCGGCGTTGATATACAAACGCCCGACGGCGACCAGGTTGCCCTCTTCGTCCACCACCATCTGGTGATGCGCCATCGCGTCCCAGGCGTCGCGCTCGGAGCCTTTCGGCTGATGTAATGGCTTACGCAACATCTCCCAGCGGAACTGGTAGTAAACGTCTAACTCTTCTTCCGTTTGCGGTACTCGAAGGTGATACATAGCTGTACTCTCTCTTGTGACCCGCGGCCTGACCGCCAGCTGGCTCATACCTGGAGCCAGAACGTGACGGGGCCATCATTCACCAGCGAAACCTGCATATCCGCAGCGAATCGTCCGGTTTGCGTGTTGATATCCTGCTGGCGACAACGCTCAACAAAGTATTCGTATAACGCTTCAGCACGGTCCGGCGCGGCGCCTTTGGAAAAGCTCGGTCGCATTCCCCGCCCGGTGTCCGCCGCCAGCGTAAACTGCGACACCACCAGCACGCTGCCGCCCGCCTGCTGAACGTTCAGGTTCATCTTCCCTTCCGCATCGCTAAAGATGCGATAGCCCAGCACGCGCTCGCACAAGCGGTTGGCTTTCTGCTCGTCATCTTCCTTTTCGACACCCAATAACACCAAAAGTCCCTGGTCAATTTCACCCGTCACCTCGCCCTCCACGGTAACGCTGGCACGGGTAACGCGCTGTATTAATGCAATCATGGTTGGTCTGCTTCTTCTTCTTTTTCAGCCTGTGCGGCTTTTTTGAGTTCGCGGTATACCCCGAGAGTGACAGTTATTTCAGCACCAAGCAAGACGATACACCAGGTCCAGTAGACCCAGACAAACAGGATGGGGATCACCGCCAGCACGCCATAAATCAGCTGATACGACGGGAACATGGTGATGTAAAGCGCAAAGCCTTTTTTTCCCAGTTCGAAGAGCACCGCCGCCACCAGCGCGCCCACTACCGCATCACGGTTAGGCACCCGCGTAGTCGGCACCACGCTGTAGAGCAGCCAGAAAGAGAGCCAGGAGAGGATTAGCGGGAACAGGCGCAGCACGTTGTCGATCGCGCCGTTTAAGTCGCTCGCCCAGCGCAGCGAGAGCAGATAAGAGCTGATCGCCAGACTCGCCCCGGCCAGCAGCGGGCCGAGCGTTAAAATCATCCAGTACACGGCAAAGGAGTAAACCTTGGGCCGCGCTTTTTTACTGCGCCAGATGGTGTTGAGCGCGCTGTCGATGGCGTACATCAGCAGCAGCGCGGTGACGATAAGGCCGCACGCCCCCACCGCCGTCATTTTGCTGGAGTTAGCGACAAACTGCTCGATGTAGTTCTGTATCACATCGCCCGTCGCGGGAATGAAGTTCGCAAAGACGAAATGACGAAGCTGTAGGCTCACGTCCGCGAACATCGGAAAGGCGGAGAACAGGGCAAATACCACCGCCACCAGCGGCACCAGCGAGAGCAGCGACACGTAGGCGAGGTTACCCGCCAGCGTCGTCATGTTGTCCTCATCGATGCGATGCCAGAGCAGCTTTAGCCACGCCCTGAGCGGGCGCGTATGGTGTGTGGCTTTTTGATGAACGGTTTTTAACATAACTGCTTCGCAAAGTAGTTCGGTATGGTCTCTTTTCCGGTCACCAGAATTGAGGTAATACCTAACTGGTTAGCTCCCTCTATATTATCGGCGTTATCGTCGAAAAAGACCGCATCGGCCGCGGAGTATCCTTCCTGCTTTAACACCGCCTCGTAAATTCGCGCTTCCGGTTTGCGCATGCCCATCTCCTGAGAGAGATAAATATGGTTGGCAGCGGCTTGTATCTCCGGGTATTCATCCGGCCAGAAGGTGGTATGCAGTCGGTTGGTGTTTGAGAGAACCACCACGCGATGGCCCTGCGCACGCAGCTTTTGCATGATGTCGATAACGTCCGGGCGGATCGCCACAAATACCGCCTGCCAGCCGTGGGCAAACTGCTCGTAACTTAACGGCAGATCCATCTCGTGACAAAAACGCGCGGCGAACTCTTCATCGCTGATTTCACCGCGTTCATGCTGATGGAAAGTCTCGCCCATCGCGAAGTTCTGTTTTAACGTTGCCAGCGGAACACGGCTAAAATCGCTCCATGCGCCCAGTACGCGATTAAAATCGATATCGACGATCACATTTCCTAAGTCAAAGATATAAAGCATGTTTATCTCCTTTTCGCCGTGGAAAAGTAACTGTAGCGGGAAAGATAAGCTTTGGCTATGAACAGAAACATAACGCCGAAAAAGAAAAACCCCGCCACAAGGACGGGGTTTTAGAGACCTAAAGAAAAGTGAATTACTCTTCTTTCGCACCGCGCATTGCACGTTTACGATCGTTCTCGGTCAGGTGACGCTTACGGATACGAATTGACTGTGGAGTCACTTCTACCAGTTCGTCGTCATCGATGAATTCCAGAGCCTGCTCCAGAGTCATCTTGATCGGTGGAACCAGAACCGTTGCTTCGTCAGTACCGGACGCACGCATGTTGGTCAGTTTCTTACCGGTCAGGCAGTTTACAGTCAGGTCGTTAGAACGACTGTGAATACCGATGATCTGGCCTTCGTAAACTTCAGCACCGTGACCCAGGAACAGCTTACCGCGGTCCTGAAGGCTGAACAGTGCGAACGCAACCGCTTTACCCTGACCGTTAGAGATCAGTACGCCGTTGTTACGCTGACCTACATCACCTGGACGAACGTCGTCGTAGTGGCTGAAGGTGGAGTACAGCAGACCCGTACCGGAGGTCATGGTCATGAACTCTGAACGGAAGCCGATCAGACCACGGCTTGGGATCACGTAGTCAAGACGTACGCGGCCTTTGCCATCTGGATTCATGTTTTTCAGGTCGCCTTTACGCTCACCCAGAGCCTGCATCACAGACCCCTGATGCTGCTCTTCAACGTCCAGCGTTACGTTTTCGAATGGCTCTTGTTTACGGCCATCGATTTCGCGGAAGATGACTTTCGGACGGGAAACCGCCATTTCGAAACCTTCACGACGCATGTTTTCGATCAGAACAGACAGGTGCAGCTCACCACGACCAGACACGCGGAATGCATCAGCGTCTGGGGTCTCTTCAACGCGCAGCGCAACGTTGTGCACCAGCTCTTTGTTCAGGCGGTCAAGGATCTGACGAGAGGTAACGAACTTACCTTCTTTACCACAGAACGGAGAGGTGTTGACGTTGAAGAACATGGAAACGGTTGGTTCATCAACGGACAGGGCTGGCAGCGCTTCAACGTTCTGCGGATCGCAGATGGTGTCGGAGATGTTCAGCTCGCCCAGACCGGTGATAGCGATGATATCACCCGCTTCAGCGATGTCGCTCTCGATACGCTCAAGACCCAGGTGAGTCAGTACTTTACCGACTTTACCGTTACGGGTTTTGCCTTCGCTATCGATGATAGTGACCTGCTGGTTAGGCTTCACTTTACCGCGCTTGATACGACCAATGCCGATTACACCAACATAGTTGTTGTAGTCGAGCTGAGAGATCTGCATCTGCAAGGTGCCGTCGAGATCAACGTTTGGTGCAGGAACACGGTCAACAATCGCCTGGTACAGCGGGGTCATGTCTTCAGCCATGTCTTCGTGGTCCAGACCTGCGATACCGTTCAGCGCAGAAGCGTAAACGATAGGGAAGTCCAGCTGCTCGTCGGTCGCGTCGAGGTTAACGAACAGGTCGAAGACCTGATCCACAACCCAGTCAGGACGCGCACCAGGGCGGTCAACTTTGTTAATAACAACAATTGGCTTCAAACCATGAGCAAATGCTTTCTTGGTTACGAAGCGCGTCTGCGGCATTGGGCCATCCATTGCATCAACGACCAGCAGAACGGAGTCTACCATGGACATTACGCGCTCAACTTCACCACCGAAGTCGGCGTGCCCTGGGGTATCAACGATGTTGATACGGTAGTCATTCCATTTGATAGCGGTGTTTTTAGCGAGGATGGTAATCCCACGCTCTTTCTCCAAATCGTTGGAGTCCATCACGCGTTCTTGAGTTTCAGCACGGGCGTCAAACGTACCAGATTGCTGTAGCAGCTTATCAACCAGGGTAGTTTTACCATGGTCAACGTGCGCGATGATGGCGATATTACGCAGATTTTCGATCACAACTTTGCCTCAGGCATTAGAAATAGCGCGTTATTGTACACGGATTAATCGCACTACAAAACAGGATCACAAACATCCTCCGCTAACAAGTATCGCAGAGATGCTTTGTGATCGCTTTCACGGAGCGTAAAAAGGGCACTTTAACGAAAATTGCACCAATATGGTGCTCAGTGTTCACACTGAAGCACTATACTGGTGCAACATAACCATCGTGGTGCAGCAGTTTTGCACTATGGTGCGCATGATAACGCCTTTTTGGGGTGTTTTAAAAGTTGGCACAGATTTCGCTTTATTAAAAACATGGCAACACAGCCAGCAAAACACAGAATTTGAAGACCTCGTTACCACGACGACAATGACCAATCTGGAGAGTTAAGTATGTCCGCTGAACACGTTTTGACGATGCTGAACGAACATGAAGTGAAGTTTGTTGATCTGCGCTTCACCGATACCAAAGGTAAAGAACAGCACGTCACGATCCCTGCTCATCAGGTGAACGCCGAATTCTTTGAAGAAGGCAAAATGTTTGACGGCTCCTCCATTGGTGGCTGGAAAGGCATTAACGAATCCGACATGGTTCTGATGCCGGACGCGACCACTGCGCTCATTGACCCGTTCTTCGAAGAGTCTACGCTTATCATCCGTTGCGACATCCTCGAGCCAGGCACGCTGCAAGGTTACGACCGCGACCCACGCTCTATCGCAAAACGCGCTGAAGAGTACCTGCGCTCTACCGGCATCGCAGACACCGTTCTGTTCGGGCCAGAGCCAGAGTTCTTCCTGTTCGACGACATCCGTTTTGGTGCTTCAATTTCTGGTTCCCACGTGGCTATCGATGACATCGAAGGCGCATGGAACTCCTCTACCAAATACGAAGGCGGTAACAAAGGTCACCGTCCTGGCGTGAAAGGCGGTTACTTCCCGGTTCCTCCGGTCGATTCTTCACAGGACATCCGTTCTACCATGTGTCTGATCATGGAAGAGATGGGCCTGGTCGTTGAAGCGCATCACCACGAAGTGGCAACCGCTGGTCAGAACGAAATCGCAACCCGCTTCAACACCATGACCAAGAAAGCGGATGAGATTCAGATCTACAAATACGTTGTTCACAACGTCGCGCACCGCTTCGGTAAAACCGCGACCTTCATGCCAAAACCAATGTTTGGCGACAACGGTTCCGGTATGCACTGCCACATGTCCCTGTCCAAGAACGGCACAAACCTGTTCTCTGGCGACAAATATGCCGGTCTGTCCGAGCAGGCGCTGCACTACATCGGTGGTGTTATCAAACACGCTAAAGCGATCAACGCCCTGGCGAACCCAACCACTAACTCCTACAAGCGTCTGGTCCCAGGCTACGAAGCGCCAGTAATGCTGGCCTACTCTGCCCGTAACCGTTCTGCTTCTATCCGTATTCCAGTGGTTGCATCGCCAAAAGCGCGTCGTATCGAAGTGCGCTTCCCGGATCCAGCGGCTAACCCATACCTGTGCTTCGCAGCACTGCTGATGGCGGGTCTGGACGGTATCAAGAACAAGATCCACCCGGGCGAAGCAATGGACAAAAACCTGTACGACCTGCCGCCAGAAGAAGCGAAAGAGATCCCACAGGTTGCTGGCTCTCTGGAAGAAGCCCTCCAGGCGCTGGACGCAGACCGTGAGTTCCTGACCGCCGGTGGCGTGTTCACTGATGAAGCGATTGACGCTTACATCGCGCTGCGTACCGAAGAGAACGACCGCGTTCGTATGACTCCGCACCCGGTTGAGTTCGAGCTGTACTACAGCGTTTAATAAAGTTGTTTTACCCGGCGTGACAAGCGCCGGGAGTAGTTGCCGTGGAAACTTTAGCCCATCTCCGGATGGGCTTTTTTCTCCACCAACAACCTGATCTCACGCGCTTTTCACAACGAAAAAGCTATACTGCACTAAATTAGTGCAACCAACTCCAGGAGACTGCTGAATGGCAACCGGCACGCTGCCCGATGCTGGGCAGATCCTCAATTCTCTTATTAACAGTATTTTGCTGGTCGACGACGAACTGGCCGTTCACTACGCCAACCCGGCGGCGCAGCAGCTGCTCGCCCAAAGCGCGCGAAAACTGTTTGGCACCCCGCTCCCTGAACTTCTGAGCTATTTTTCGCTGAATATTGGCCTGATGCAGGAAAGTTTGCAGGCCGGACAGGGGTTTACGGATAACGAAGTCACGCTGGTGATCGACGGGCGCTCGCACATTTTGTCGCTTACCGCGCAACGTCTGCCGGAAGGGCTGATCTTGCTGGAAATGGCGCCGATGGATAATCAGCGCCGACTGAGCCAGGAGCAGCTCCAGCACGCTCAGCAGATTGCAGCGCGGGATCTGGTGCGCGGCCTGGCCCATGAGATTAAAAACCCGCTAGGGGGCTTACGCGGCGCGGCACAGCTGTTAACCAAAGCCCTGCCCGACCCGGCGCTGGCGGAATACACCAACGTCATCATTGAGCAGGCCGATCGCCTGCGCAACCTGGTCGACAGACTGCTCGGGCCGCAGCAGCCGGGAATGCACATTTCCGAGAGCATTCATAAGGTGGCCGAGCGCGTGGTGAAGCTGGTATCGATGGAGCTGCCGGATAACGTCACGCTGGTGCGCGATTACGATCCCAGTCTGCCGGAACTGGCGCACGATCCCGACCAGATTGAGCAGGTTTTACTGAATATCGTACGTAACGCGCTTCAGGCGCTGGGACCGGACGGCGGGGAAATTATCCTGCGCACCCGCACGGCGTTCCAGCTGACCCTGCACGGCGTGCGCTACCGTCTGGCGGCGCGTATTGACGTTGAAGACAACGGGCCAGGCATTCCATCGCATCTTCAGGACACCCTGTTCTATCCGATGGTGAGCGGCCGCGAAGGCGGTACCGGGCTGGGGTTATCCATTGCCCGCAGTTTGATCGACCAACATTCCGGAAAAATTGAATTTACCAGTTGGCCGGGCCATACCGAGTTTTCGGTGTTCCTGCCGATTAAAAAATAAAGGTGACGTTTATGCAACGAGGGATAGTCTGGGTAGTCGATGACGATAGCTCCATCCGTTGGGTGCTTGAACGCGCGCTCACTGGGGCAGGATTAAGCTGCACGACGTTTGAAAGCGGCAGCGACGTGCTGGATGCACTCACCACTAAAACCCCGGATGTCCTGCTGTCGGATATTCGTATGCCGGGCATGGACGGGCTGGCGCTGTTAAAACAGATCAAGCAACGCCACCCTATGCTTCCGGTCATCATAATGACGGCGCACTCCGATCTGGACGCCGCCGTCAGCGCCTATCAGCAAGGGGCGTTTGATTATCTGCCAAAACCCTTTGATATCGACGAAGCGGTCGCGCTGGTCGAACGCGCCATCAGCCATTATCAGGAGCAGCAGCAGCCGCGTAACGCCCCGGATTTTGGCCCGACCACGGACATCATCGGCGAAGCGCCTGCCATGCAGGACGTGTTTCGCATTATTGGCCGCCTGTCCCGCTCCTCCATCAGCGTGCTGATTAACGGCGAGTCGGGAACCGGTAAAGAGCTGGTCGCCCACGCCCTGCATCGCCATAGCCCGCGGGCAAAAGCGCCGTTTATCGCGCTAAATATGGCGGCCATTCCCAAAGACCTGATTGAGTCAGAGCTTTTCGGCCATGAAAAAGGGGCCTTCACCGGCGCCAATACCATTCGCCAGGGGCGCTTCGAGCAGGCCGATGGCGGGACGCTGTTCCTGGATGAAATCGGCGATATGCCGCTGGATGTCCAGACTCGTCTGCTGCGCGTGCTGGCCGACGGCCAGTTTTATCGCGTCGGCGGCTATGCGCCCGTGAAGGTGGACGTGCGCATTATCGCCGCGACCCACCAGAACCTTGAGCTGCGCGTGCAGGAAGGCAAATTCCGTGAAGACCTGTTCCACCGTCTGAACGTGATCCGCGTTCATCTGCCGCCGCTGCGCGAGCGTCGGGAGGATATCCCGCGTCTGGCGCGTCATTTCCTTCAGGTTGCGGCGCGCGAGCTGGGCGTCGAAGCCAAACAGCTGCACCCGGAAACCGATGCCGCCCTCACCCGTCTGGCGTGGCCGGGCAACGTGCGTCAGCTGGAAAACACCTGCCGCTGGCTGACGGTAATGGCGGCCGGGCAAGAGGTGCTGATCCAGGATTTACCGGGCGAACTGTTTGAAGCCACCGCGCCGGAAAGCAGCACCGGACACGCGCTGCCGGACAGCTGGGCAACGCTGCTGGCACAGTGGGCCGACCGCGCGCTGCGTTCCGGTCATCAAAACCTGCTTTCAGAGGCTCAGCCCGAAATGGAACGCACGCTGTTGACCACCGCGCTTCGTCATACGCAGGGCCATAAGCAGGAAGCGGCACGCCTGCTGGGATGGGGGCGAAACACCCTGACCCGCAAGCTGAAAGAGCTCGGAATGGAGTGATTTTCACCGCTGTGTAAAGATGAAGAATTGAGCGCAAACTGGCGTTATTTTGCGCTTTACTGTTCGAATAAGTTTTGTATGATCGTGCCCGGAAATTGGGGGGAACATCATGCTGGAATCATTAGTGAATATGCTCTCTAGCGGAGCAGTTGAAGGCCATACGCCACAAACCGCGGTTGCCGCCGTGCTGTGTGCGGCGCTGGTCGGGCTGTTTAGCTAGCGGGTTTGAACATAAAAGCCGGGTGGCGGCTACGCCTTATCCGGCCTACAAAAGCGTGAAATGTAGGCCGGGTAAGCGAAGCGCCACCCGGCAACCCAGTTAAATTACCCGCGAAAACTGCTGCATCCGCGCCTTCTGACGCAGATAGGCGTCGAAGCACATGCAGATATTACGAATCAACAAACGGCCTTTTGGCGTCACTTCAATTGCACCTTCTGACACATCCACCAGCCCGTCTTTCGCCAGCGGCGCGAGCAGCTTCAGGTCTTCCGCGAAGTAATCACCAAAGTTCAGGTCCCACTGTGTTTCTACCTCGCTGAAATCGAGGCGGAAGTTGCAGATAAGCGCCTTAATCACGTCCCGGCGAATGCAGTCATCGCGCGTCAACGCGATCCCGCGCCACAGGGCGTTACCCGTTTCATCGACCTGCTGATAGTACAGCTTTAGCTCTTTCTGGTTCTGCGCGTAGCAGTCCCCGATCATGCTGATGGCTGAAACGCCCATGCCGAGCAAATCGGTATCGCCCTGCGTGGTGTAGCCCTGGAAGTTACGATGCAGAACGCCTTCACGCTGGGCAATGGCCAGCTCGTCGTCCGGGCGGGCGAAGTGATCCATACCGATAAACTGATAGCCGGTCTCGGTCAGGGAAGTAATGGTTTCCTGCAAAATATCCAGCTTCTGCTGGGCAGACGGGAGATCGGCATCTTTGATTTTGCGCTGCGCGGCGAACAGGGTCGGCAGGTGGGCATAGTTAAAGACGCTGAGGCGGTCAGGGTTAAGCTCGGCTACGCGTTTTAGCGTAAAGGCGAAGCTTTCCGGCGTCTGTTTTGGCAGGCCGTATATCAGGTCGATATTGGTCGAGGTAAAGCCGATATCACGCGCATGGTTCAGCAAGGCGAAGATAAACTCTTCATCCTGCTCGCGGTTTACCAGGCGCTGCACCTCTTTGTTGAAGTCCTGCACGCCCATGCTCAGGCGGTTAAACCCTTCGGCGCGTAAATGATCCAGCACGTCCAGCTCAATTTCACGCGGATCCACTTCGATCGAGATTTCAGCGTCATCGTTAAAACGGAAGTTCGCGCGCAAAAGCGTCATCAGACGGCTGATTTGCGCTTTGTTCAGATAGGTTGGCGTACCGCCGCCCCAGTGAAGCTGGCTGACGTGACGGCCAGTAAAGAGCGGTGCGCGATGCAAAATTTCCTGCTCAAGCGCATCCAGATACCGATCGGCCTTGTGCTGCTGGCGGGTGACGATTTTATTGCAGCCGCAGAAGTAGCAGAGCTTATGGCAGAACGGAATATGGACGTAAAGCGATAGCGGACGCTCGGGATAGCGCGCGACGGCCTGCTGAAAATCCGCCTCGCCGAAAGCATCGGAGAATTCCAGCGCGGTGGGGTATGAGGTATAGCGCGGCCCGGAATAGTTATATTTCTGGATTAGGGCCAAATCCCAGTCGATAGATGGTACAGACATGCTCACTCCTTCCGTTGGTGTCGCGTTCGTACACGGCGGCCCGCCCTGGCCCCACTGCGGGCCATCATACGGGTGCGCAGCCACTTCTGTCGCCGCGACAACCGCCGTAGTTTAACGAATAACCACACCAGATAACATATAACCGGAAGGGTTATAAGCAGGACGGCTGTACCTGCCGGGTGCAAATGTTAGTTTCCACCCTTCAGAAGACGCATCATATCTTCCTGTTTCTCGTCTTCTTCTTCATCTTCTTCGTCGTCATACGACAGACCCAGTTTCTGCATCAACTCGTCGATACGATCCAGTTTGGCATCCACCCAGGACTGCTCTTCAGCGGTCAGGGATTCACCCTCTTCAAGACGTTCCAGCAGCGCGTCCAGGCGCTCATCGTTCTCCAGCAAATCCAGCTCAGCCTGCGGTGAAAGCATAGGTTTCTCGCTCTTTGGTTTGTGCTGCTTAGTGACCGGGGTGTCTGTCACGCCCAGTGGAATGGGAGTTTTACTGCCGATACGGGGATCTTTCTGCGCGCTGCCTTTTGCAGACGTGCCCGCTGCACCGCTGCCGCTGGCACGGCTACCCGCTGCATGGCCACGATGCTTTTTATCGCGTTTGCGATCGCGCGCTTCCTGGTTCAGTTCTTCGCGCGTTTTGCGGCGTGCTTTTGCCGGGCGTTTAGCGCCCGCTGCGGATGTCGGTTTTTTCATGATGTTTATCTTAAGGTGTTTTAATCAGTATAGAATTGCGGCGAAATCTAGCAGAAAGCAAGCAAAGAAAAAAGGCGACAGAGCAATCTGTCGCCTTTTTTCCTGACTCACAACCCTTAACGGGTCAGACATTCCTTGTTTGCCAACAACGAACCCTGTTTATCCT
Organism: Enterobacter sp. 186315; assembly: GCF_053290175.1. Taxonomy (NCBI): domain Bacteria; kingdom Pseudomonadati; phylum Pseudomonadota; class Gammaproteobacteria; order Enterobacterales; family Enterobacteriaceae; genus Enterobacter; species Enterobacter sp. 186315. The sequence goes on from NZ_JBPTTK010000025.1 coordinate 49,654, forward strand.
TTGGCTTATACCGTCCGTGATACGGTTCCTTTTCCCTTTCAAACGCCTCCTGGCGCGTTGTCATCCTGACAATCCTGTGTCTTCGCCTCCTGGCGCTCCTGACCCTTATCCCTAAGTCATTATCCTGTTGGCATCCTCGCCTTGACGCACACTTTACCTTTTTCCATAAAACTGACAATACGTTAAAAGGTACAAATTTAGATTTTCAGATTAATACCCAAATATAACCGTTTGATATAATTGAATTTACGTTTTTTAACCCCTGCGATTTCTCTTAGATCTCCCATAGCAACAATGGCAAATATCCTACAGTTACTGTGGTTTTAACCTACAGGCAATTCACGATGGGAAAAGCCTTTTGCCCGCATTCAGGTATAATCCCCACCAGATTACGATTTTTGGAGACGACCACGTGACTACCTGGAACTACCAACAGACGCATTTTGTCACCAGTGCGCCTGATATTCGCCACTTACCTTCTGATACAGGTATTGAAGTGGCATTCGCTGGCCGCTCCAATGCGGGTAAATCCAGCGCCCTGAATACGCTGACCAACCAGAAAAGCCTGGCGCGTACCTCAAAAACGCCTGGCCGTACTCAGCTGATTAACCTGTTTGAAGTCGCTGAGGGTAAGCGCCTGGTCGACTTACCGGGCTATGGCTACGCGCAGGTGCCGGAAGAGATGAAAATCAAATGGCAGCGCGCGCTGGGGGAATACCTCGAAAAACGCCTGTGCCTGAAGGGTCTTGTGGTGCTGATGGATATTCGCCATCCGCTGAAAGATCTCGATCAGCAGATGATCGACTGGGCCGTCGCAAGCGACATCGCGGTGCTCGTGCTGTTGACCAAAGCCGATAAGCTCGCAAGCGGCGCGCGTAAAGCGCAGGTGAACATGGTTCGCGAAGCGGTGCTGGCGTTTAACGGTGATGTTCAGGTCGAGCCTTTCTCATCCCTGAAAAAGCAGGGCGTAGATAAGCTGCGTCAGAAGCTCGATAGCTGGTTTAACGAGCTGGAACCCGCGACAGAAGCGGAAGAAGAGTAAAAAAAGCGCGGCAATGCCCGCGCTTTTTTATTGCCACAATTTTTCTTTGCCGCAATAAAAAACGCCCCAGTCATTACTGACTGGGGCGGCTAAAATATTCAGCCAAATCCGATTACGTGAAGTAAAAGGTCTGAAAGATAGAACATCTTACCTCTGTACCCTACGTCGATAACTCTACTCTTTTTTTTTCGAAGGAAAAAGCACTTTTTGTAGTTTTTTTTCATTCTTTACATAGGGAATTCTAATGATCGTCACAAAACGCACCTTGTTATGTTGCAAAGTTACATAAAAGGCGCGTTATTCATTGGACGCTTAGTGAGCCTGATCCCAGTTTTCGCCACTCCCGACTTCCACCAGCAACGGCACATCCAGTTTCATGCTGCTTTCCATCAGTTCGTGGATCTTTTTCGACACCTCGGTCAGGTCGTCTTTGTGCACTTCGAACACCAGTTCATCGTGAACCTGCATGATCATACGCACGCGCGGTTTCTCTTTTTCCAGCCATGCATCAACCGCAATCATCGCCCGTTTAATGATGTCAGCCGCCGTACCCTGCATCGGGGCGTTGATCGCCGCACGCTCAGCGCCGGCGCGGCGCGCGGCGTTACTGGATTTGATGTCCGGCAGATACAGACGACGGCCGTCCAGCGTTTCAACATATCCCTTCTCTTTCGCCTGGGCGCGAGTACGCTCCATATACTCCAGCACGCCAGGGTAACGCTCGAAGTAGAGATCCATATACTTTTGCGACTCTTTACGCGGAATGTTGAGCTGGCGTGAAAGACCGAACGCGCTCATGCCGTAAATCAGACCAAAGTTGATCGCCTTCGCGCTACGACGCTGCTCGTTGGTCACGCTTTCCAGCGGCAGACCAAAGACTTCCGCTGCGGTCGCGCGGTGGATGTCTTTGCCCTCTGCGAACGCGGTCAGCAGCCCCTTGTCGCGGGACAGGTGGGCCATAATGCGCAGTTCGATTTGCGAGTAGTCAGCGGAGACAATCAGGTAATCATCCGGTGCGATAAACGCCTGACGAATACGACGCCCCTCTTCGTTACGAACCGGGATGTTTTGCAGGTTAGGATCGGTGGATGACAGTCGCCCGGTTGCCGCCACCGCCTGATGATACGAGGTATGCACGCGACCCGTTTTTGGATTAATCATCAACGGCAGCTTATCGGTATAGGTCGACTTCAGCTTCGCCAGCCCGCGATATTGCAGAATGACCTTCGGCAGCGGGTAATCCAGCGCCAGCTCTTCAAGCACCTCTTCCGACGTTGACGGCGCCCCGCCAGGGGTTTTCTTCAAGGGCTTAATCCCCTGCTTTTCAAACAGGATGGTTTGCAGCTGCTTCGGTGAGGAGAGGTTAAACGCCTCGCCTGCAAGCTCGTGCGCCTTTTGCTCAAGCTCGGTTAAACGCTGCGCCAGCTCCCCGGAATGGTTATGCAGCACCGTGGGATCGATTTTAACGCCGTTGCGCTCAATACGAGACAGCACAGGCACCAGCGGCATTTCGACGTGCTGGAACACGTTCAGCGGCCCCTCCTGCTTTTGCAGTTTTGGCCACATCTTGAGATGCAGTTGCAGCGTGACGTCAGCGTCTTCTGCCGCGTAGCGACCCGCCTCTTCCAGCGCAATCTGGTTAAAGGTGAGCTGATTTTTGCCCTTACCGGCAATCTCTTCGAAGGTGATGGTTTTATGCTTCAGCCAGCGATCGGAGAGGGAGTCCATATCGTGACGGCCGGCAACGCTGTCCAGAATGTAAGATTCCAGCATCGTATCAAAGGCGATACCGCGCAGTTCAATACCGTAATTTTGCAGGATCCCGCGATCGTATTTGAGGTTTTGCCCCACCTTAAGCAGCTTGTCATCTTCAAGAAGCGGTTTTAGCAGCTCCAATACGCGCTCGCGTGGGATCTGATCCGGCGCATCGAGGTAATCATGAGCAACGGGGACATAGGCCGCCAGGCCCGGCTCTGTGGCAAATGAAAGCCCCACCATGTTCGCAGAGATGTTATCGAGGCTGTCGGTTTCGGTGTCAAAAGCAAAAACAGGTGCCTTTTTGAGTTTTTCGATCCAGGCAACCAGCTGCGACTCATCAAGGATGGTTTCGTAGCGATCGGAAGAGAGCGCCGTGGCTTCTTCTTCTGCCTGCTCTTCTGCATCAACGGTGAGGGTTTCTTTTGGCTTCGCAGCGGGTTTTGCCCCTTTCGCCTGGAGCCATTTCCCGGCTTCGACGTCTGCCGTCCAGCGTTTGAATTCGTATTTTTTAAACAGGCCCAGCAGCTCTTCCGCTGCCGGCTCTTGTACTTCGAGCTGTTCGCAGGTCAGCTCCAGCTCAACGTCGGTTTTGATCGTCGCCAGCTGATAGGAGAGGTAAGCCACCTCTTTATTTTCTTCGAGCTTCCCGGCCATGGTCTTCGCGCCGCGGAAGGTGAGCCCGGCGATTTTGTCGGACTCTGCATAGAGCGTATCCAGCCCGCCCAGTCCTTGCAGCAGCGCCTGAGCGGTCTTTTCACCCACGCCTGGAACGCCCGGAATGTTATCGGACGAATCGCCCATCAGGGCGAGGAAATCGATAATCAGCTCCGGCGGCACGCCATATTTCGCCACCACCTCATCAGGACCAAGAATGGTGTTCGTCATGGTGTTAATCAGGGTGATCCCAGGGCTGACCAGCTGCGCCATATCTTTATCACCGGTGCTGATCAGCACCGGGCGGCCCATTTTCTCCGCCTCACGCGCCAGCGTACCGATAACGTCATCAGCCTCTACCCCGGATACGGCCATCAGCGGCAGACCCATCGCTTTAACCATCGTATGCAGCGGCTCGATCTGCGCGCGCAGATCGTCAGGCATCGGTGGACGGTGCGATTTATAGTGTTCAAACAGCTCGTCGCGGAAGGTTTTACCCTTCGCGTCAAAGACGACCACTGCATGGGTTGGCTGATACTGGAGGATAAGGCTGCGCAGCATGTTCAACACGCCGTACATTGCGCCGGTTGGCTCCCCCGCGCTGTTGGTCAGAGGAGGAAACGCATGATACGCCCGATACAGGTAAGAAGAGCCGTCGACGAGAATAAGAGGGTTTTCTGGGATCTGAACCATGATGTCCGTGCCTTTAATCAATTTATGCGTAAAGGATGCCACATAAGGACGAAAACATCAGTTTTTAGCTCTAAAAGCAGGAAAAGATTTTGGGATCGTGAAGATCGCTCGCAAAACTCAATCTGTGGATAAGTTTGTGCATATTTTTATTTACGATGAGAAATAGCGATCTTCGCTACTACACGATCGTTAATTTTATATTTAATATCAACGCATTAAATAACGATCCAGCCGCTTTATTGACAACTGATGACTATTTACTCCATGTGGATATAAGCCTCACACATTTCGAAATTATAGATAAATCGTCTGCCAGAAACGGGTTGCATCAATGTCACCGTATGAAAGCGCCAATCTTTTACCCGATTTCTGGTAAAATCAGCGCCCTGCGCCGGCTTACCGGGCATCAACACACTCTAACCATCTGAAAAAACTCAAAATGTCGAGATTACTCGCTGCGATAACCCTCCTGTTAAGCATCATTTTAACTGTTCTGGTGACTATCGCCTGTTCTGTGCCCATTATCGGCGCCGGAATCATTAAGCTGCTAATACCTATTCCCGCCGTCTGGCGAGCGGTTTCTGCATTTTGTAACGTCATGATGTTTTGCTGGTGTGAAGGTCTGGCGATATTACTTCGTCTTAACCCACATCTGAAATGGGATATTCAGGGCCTGGAAAGACTGGACAAAAAGAACTGGTATTTGCTGATCTGCAACCACCGTAGCTGGGCAGATATTGTCGTTCTCTGCGTATTGTTCCGCAAACATATTCCGATGAATAAGTACTTTCTCAAGCAGCAGCTGGCCTGGGTGCCGTTTATCGGCCTGGCATGCTGGGCGCTGGATATGCCGTTTATGAAACGCTACTCGCGCAGCTATCTTATTCGCCATCCGGAGCGTCGCGGTAAAGATGTAGAAACCACGCGCCGCTCGTGCGAAAAGTTTCGTGCGCATCCCACCACGATAGTTAACTTTGTTGAAGGCTCCCGTTTTACGCAAGAAAAACGCCTGCAAACGCGCTCGCCCTATAAGAACCTTTTGCCGCCCAAGGCAGCGGGCATTGCGATGGCGCTCAATGTGCTCGGTGAGCAGTTTGATAAATTACTGAACGTCACGCTCTGTTATCCACAAAACGATCGTACGCCGTTCTTCGATATGCTGAGCGGAAAACTAACGCGTATTGTTGTGCGCGTTGACCTGATGCCTGTCGACACCGAGCTGCACGGTGATTACATTAACGATAAGAACTTTAAGCGTCGTTTCCAGGTTTGGCTTAATACGCTCTGGAAAGAGAAAGACGAGCAGATAGACAACATCAAATCTTCATACAAAAACGCCGGTCAGTGACCGGCGTTTTCTTTTTTACTTCTTCTCAACCAGATATTTCACGGTATCTGCATACTGCTGTACGAAGATATCCATGCTGCTGGTGTCCATACCCTGCATGTTCAGCTGGTATTTGCCGTTCACATACATTGCCGGTACGCCCTGCAATTGCAGGTCAGCAGCGGCTTTCTCTTGCTGAGCCACCAGGGATTTCACCACGAAGCTGTTCCAGGCCGCATCGTAATCTTCAGCCTTCACGCCTGCATCCACGAACACCTTACGGATGTCTGCTGTGGTCTGAACGGTCTGGGTTTTCTGCACGGCTTCAAACATTGGAGCAGTGATTTTATCTTCCACGCCCAGCGCAATCGCCACCGCCCACGCCTGAGTGAGGTCTTTACCCAACGGGCCCAGGAACTCAACGTGGTACTTGGTCATTTTGGTGCCTTCAGGCAGCTTTTTCTTCACGTTGTCGGAAACATGAAGAACCTCCTCGAACTGATAGCAGTGAGGGCAGTAAAAAGAGAAGAACTCCAGCACCTGTGGCTCGCCAGCAACCGGCTTCTCAAGCGTGGTGAACTGCTTACCTTCAGTAAACTGTGCAGCAGAGGCGCTAAATGCCAGAATCATACCTGCCAGCGCTAGCCATACTTTTTTCATGATCAACTTTCTCCTGGGTGTGTTCGATTAATACATTGGCGTTAATTGCAGTGGAGGTTCCTGAAGAACCTTAACCTGCTCAGTAAAAGTGGATATTTGGTTTCGCCAGTAATCTTCTCCGGTTAACCACGGGAAGTTTTTGGGAAACGCGGGATCGTCCCAACGCCTGATTAACCATGCGAGATAATAAACAAAACGCATCGCACGTAAAGGCTCAATCAAGGCGATTTCATCTGAATTAAACTCGGTGAATTCTTCGTATGCTTCAATGATGGTTTCAAGCTGCATACGTTGCTCGGCTTTATCACCGTTAAGCAGCATCCACAGGTCCTGAATCGCGGGTCCCATGCGGGCATCATCCAGATCGACAAATAGCGGCCCATCGCGCCAGAGAATATTTCCGGCATGGCAATCGCCGTGCAGACGAAGCACGGGAATATCATCGCGCCAGCAGGTTTTCACCGCAGAAATAAGCTTATCCGTCGCATCGAGGAAATTATCCTTCAGCTTTCCGGGGATAAGCGTCGTGTTTTCGAAGACCTGACGTGGCTCAAGAAGGTATTCCTGAATGCCCATTGTCGGACGGGCAATAAACGGTTTTTTGCTGCCGGTTTGATGAATACGACCAAGATAGCGAGCGACCCACTCCATCTGATCGATATTATCGGCTTCAAACTGCCGACCGCCCAGGCTAGGAAATACGGCAAAGAAGAAACCCTGATGCGTTAGCAGCGATTGATCGTTAAATTTCAGCGGCGCGGCAACCGGGACATCATCTTCCAGTAAATCATGGGCAAACTGATGTTCTTCCAGGATTTGTTCCGCAGACCAACGCTCGGGGCGATAGAATTTTACGACGAAGCGCTGACGATCCTCGTCCTGAAACTGATAGACGCGGTTTTCGTAGCTGTTTAAGGGAGTTAACCCGGAATCCACGCGAATACCCCGATCGAAAAGGGCATCCATAATGGTATCCGGGTGCAATGTCTGGAAAGTAAAAGCCTGGTCGTTCATCCGATCATCCGGAAAATATACGAATGATTCAGGATATCATTTTGTGGCGATTTCGGTGCCGCCGCTTACAAGCTTTTACTCTTTAATTACGCCGCGCGCCCGCAGTAAGGCGGTTTTAAAATCTTCTTCGTAATCTTTCTGAATGCCCGGAATAACCGCATCTTTGGCGGAGTCGCGCATTTTAAGGTGGTAGATCAGGATGTCGTCAGAAAGGTCTGTCAATTCACCGTCATAACCTGACTCTTTCGCCAGTTTCTGTAAAAATTGCATCAGGTTCAGCTCGGGTTCTTTCTGCCAGGCTGGCTGGAGGAGTTCGATAACTTCGTTCAAACGTTTACATTTCATGGTGGTGCTCCTTTCATTGAGAAAGACACGTTAGCAGGGTCAATCCCACAATAAAAGAGGCGATATTCTTGAACCAGTATCTGGAAATTACCGGCGTTGTTCTGGCAGGTGGAAGGGCGACGCGTATGGGTGGGAAAGACAAAGGCTTGCAGGTGTTAAACGGTAAACCGCTATGGCAGCACGTGGCAGAAACCCTTGAACCACAAGTGACGTCGATTGCCATTAGCGCTAACCGCCATATCGAGATATATCAACGCAGTGGATTGCCGGTTTATGAGGATACTCTTGCAGATTACCCCGGCCCCCTTGCCGGTATGCTTTCTGTGATGCAGCAATCCTCCGCAGAGTGGTTTCTCTTTTGCTCATGCGATACGCCGTTTATTCCGGCTTGCCTCGTTGAACGCCTGATAAAACACCGCGAGCAATCTCCCGTTGTCTGGGTACACGACGGTGAACGCGATCATCCCACAATCGCTCTGATGAACAAGGGGTTGATACCACAACTGGAAACCTATCTGGCCGCTGGAGAGCGGCGGGTCATGGTGTTTATGCGCCAGGCTGGGGGACATTCTGTTGATTTTAGCGATTGGAAATCTTCGTTTATCAACGTGAATACACCGGAAGATCTGGAAATGATGCAGGTGAAAAAATGATACCCGTTTTAGCCATCGCTGCGTGGAGCGGAACAGGAAAGACCACCCTTCTGAAAAAGCTGATCCCTGCGCTGTGTGAAAAAGGGATCCGGCCGGGCTTAATCAAGCATACGCATCACAATATGGATGTCGATAAACCGGGTAAAGACAGTTATGAGCTGCGCAAAGCCGGTGCGGCGCAAACGCTGGTAGCGAGCAATCAGCGCTGGGCATTAATGACCGAAACACCAGATGAACAGCCGCTGGATCTCGCTTATCTGGTGAGCAGAATGGACCATTCAACGCTGGATCTGGTCCTTGTCGAAGGGTTTAAGCACGAATCGGTAGCAAAGATCCTGCTTTTCAGGTCCGATGCGGGCCATGACATCAAAGAATTAACGCTGGATGAACACGTCATTGCTGTCGCCAGCGACAACAGACTCGATCTATCTGTACCAGTTTTAGATTTGAATGATGTCGATGCAATAGCATGCTTTATTCAGCACTGGATGGCAGGCCAATAAGCCTGTTTTTAAGACAGGTACAAACGCAAAAAGGCCATCCTTTCGGATGGCCTCTTCACTTATTTGATGCCTGGCAGTTCCCTACTCTCACATGGGGAGACCCCACACTACCATCGG